>NZ_JBRCAD010000001.1:0-9971 GCF_053493415.1 Trichothermofontia sp.
GGGAGGGGGTTAGGACGTGAAGGGGCGTCAGAGCGAATAGCCGATCGTCGATCGTGCGCGGTGGGTGGGGAGGCTGTCGCGCTAGGCTCCTCAGCCGCGATCGTGGGCCGTGGGACCGGGGACAAGAGGAGGGTCGCCCCCAGGAGGAGATGACTTAAACAGCGGCGGCTTAGCGGTAAGGGTAGGATACAGGGCATCACGCTGGACCGTAAGTAAACAGAGTAAAATAGGGGCTTGTTTTGTTTTGCACTGTCACCCATGTTGGCATGAATCAAACCCAAGAAGACCGTCGCGCCCTAGACGATCGCCTCTCGAAACGCTTTATTAAACTCGACCCCCAAGGCTATTTCATTATCTACCTCGATCGCGATCAAGACCTGATTTGCGCCAAGCACTTTACCAATGTGATCGACGATCGGGGCCTTGCCTGTGACCCGGAAACCGGGAAACCCCTCCCCACCAAGGGCAAGGTCGAACGGACCGCTAGCCAAGTCTACACGGGCCGCACGGCGAAGGAAGTGTGCATCCAACTGCTTGAAAAAGCCGCTCCCTGCCCCGTTACTTATCTCGATCATGCGGCCTATTTGGGGCGAGAACTGATGCGGGCAGAGATCGCCCTGAGCACGGGACAAGAATATATTCAGGATTAGGGTATGCCCGATCGCCAGTATGTGTATCTGCATGGCTTTGGCTCTAGCCCCCACTCAGCCAAGGCAAAGTATTTCCGCAGCCGCTTCCACAGCCTGGGGGTGTCCCTCCAGATTCCCGATCTCAATCACCCTACCTTCACCCAGCTCACCCTCACCCGCCAAATCCAGCAGGTTGAAGCACTGATTCAGTCGGCCCCTGCCGTGACCCTGATCGGTTCTAGCCTGGGAGGGCTTACTGCGGCGTGGGTGGGGGAACGCAATCCCCAGGTGGACCGATTGATCCTGTTGGCCCCAGCTTTTGGCTTTCTAGACCATTGGTTACCCCGATTAGGGGACGCCAAACTCGCCCAATGGCAAACCCAGACAACCCTGCCGGTCTACCACTATGGCAGCCAAACGGAGTTACCGCTGGATTACCGCTTCCTAGCGGATTTTCACCACTACGACGACACGATGCTGCAACGGCCTATCCCCACCCTGATTTTGCATGGAATTCACGATGACACGATCCCCGTTGCCGCTAGCCGTGCCTATGCCCAGGCGCGATCGTGGGTTACCCTGCGGGAATTGGATAGCGATCATACCCTTGCGAATGTGATCTCCCAACTGTGGCAGGCGACCCGCGCCTATTGCCAATTGGCTGGGGATAACCTTATCAAGCCGTAGTCATAACGGGTATGAGTATGCTAGAGTCAGTAACAGTTCCTTAACAGTCAGCCTTGGCTGGGTTGGGGAAGGGTGGGTTCCGCCCACCCGCTTAAGACGCAGTGATGTTAACGCCATAATTTGCAAGGAGAGTATACCGATGACCCTGAACAATGGTTGTTTACGGGTGGGGCAACCGGCTCCCGACTTTACCGCTACCGCTGTGGTTGATCAGGAGTTTAAGACGATCAAGCTATCCGACTATCGCGGCAAGTATGTCGTGCTTTTCTTCTATCCCCTGGATTTCACCTTTGTTTGCCCGACGGAAGTGACTGCCTTTAGCGATCGCTACGATGCGTTCAAGCAACTAGGGGCAGAAGTGCTGGGGGTGTCTGTGGATAGTGAATTCTCGCACTTGGCTTGGATTCAGACCGATCGCAAGTCGGGGGGGGTTGGCGACCTGAACTATCCCTTGGTGGCCGATATTAAGAAGGAAATTAGCGCGGCTTACAATGTGCTTGATCCGGATGCGGGGATTGCCCTGCGGGGGTTATTCATCATTGACAAGGATGGCATTGTCCAATATGCCACGATCAATAACCTGGCTTTTGGCCGCAGTGTGGACGAAACCCTGCGTACTTTGCAAGCGATCCAGCATGTCCAATCCCATCCGGATGAAGTCTGCCCTGCGGGTTGGCAACCCGGGGATAAGACCATGACGCCTGATCCAGTGAAGTCGAAGGAATATTTCGCAGCGGTTTAGGGGTAATCTGCCGTAACGCCTAGGGGGCATTTGCCCCCTTTTAGCGCTAACCCCTAGGTGACCAGAACAGGCGGACGGCGAAAGAAACGTGGGGGGGTGGGGATGTCAAGATCGCGATTTCGCAACATCTGCCAGAATAGGGGAGGGATTGTGCGACCCATATTGTTTCGATGGGGCAGCCCATGTGGGTTTCAGATCGGTTACTGCTGGACTACCAACGCTGCGATCGCCGCGCTTTTTTAGATCTGTGGGGTGATACAAACTATCAAGATCCCCCCAGTGATTACCTACGCAAGCTGCATCAGGATGGCCAGCAGCATCGTCAGCAAATCCTCGCTACCCACTCCTACACGACACCGGTCTATCCAGAACGGGCATGGCAGGCCGGAGCTGCTGCCACCGCCGCCCTTATGGCCCAAGGGGTTGCCACCATTCACCAGCCTGTCCTGCTTCAGGAAGAAGCGGGTATTTATCTCCTCAGTCAGCCGGATTTACTCGTGAAATATCCCAGCCCCTCCCGCTGGGGCGAGTGGTCCTATCGTCCCGTGAGTATTCGCCTAGGCAAACGGCCTAAGCTGGATTACCAGATCGTGGCGGCGTTCCAAGCCTATTTGCTGGACCAAGTCCAGGGCAGATTACCCGACGTAGCCCTGCTGATCCTGCGGGAGAAGGGGGTCTATGAGGTGAATCTGGAGATGCGATTGCCCCAGTTACAGGACATCCTGCAATCCTGTTTGGCCATGTTGCGATCGCGGCGGGAGCCGGAGGTCTTTATTTCGCGCAATCGCTGTGAACTTTGCCACTGGTTTAGCTACTGCTACGCACTGGCCCGAAGCCAACAGCACCTCTCCCTTTTACCGGGGGTGACCCCCAATCGCTATAGCCACCTACAGGTGGCGGGAATTACAACCCTGGAAGCCCTAGCCCAGATCAATCCTTGGCAATTGGCTAAACGGACCGGGTTTGATCCAACGATTGCCGTCAAATTAGTCCGACAGGCCCAGGCAACCCTATCGCAACAACCGATCCTGATTACGGATGAACTTCAGGTCAACCCATCCGGGTCTCATCGTGGCGAAGTTTGTGCAACCCCAGACTGGGTAGCTTCTCCCTTCCCGGGTGCCGGAGGGACGGATAGCCTCCCCCTCGCCCTGACCTTACCCGCTGCGCCGGTGGAATTTTATTTTGATGTGGAGGCGGAGCCGGATTTGAACTTAACCTACTTGCATGGGGTACTCGTGGTTGATCGGGTGAATCGCACCGAAACCTTTCACTCCCTGCTGGCGGAGCAGTTGGGTGCTGAGGAACAGGTATGGCGACGGTTCCTGGCCCTCGTCGATCGCTATCCTGAGGCTCCCATTTTCCATTTTTGCCCCTATGAGGTGCAGGTGGTGCAACAACTGGCCCAAACCTACCCCACTTCTCCGGTCTTGATTGAACAACTCTTGCCCCGGTTTGTGGATATCCATGCCTGGGTAACCCGTACCGTTACCTTGCCGATCGAAAATTACGCCCTCAAGTCGATCGCCCGCTGGCTAGGCTTTGATTGGCGGGATACCGAGGCTAATGGTGCCCAAGCGGTCTGTTGGTATCATCAATGGCTACAGACGGGGGATCGCCGCTATCTGGAAGCGATCCAACGCTACAACGAGGATGACTGTCGGGCGACCTACCGCGTCAAGCAATGGCTGGCCGAGTTCATAGGGCATAGATCTGGCCGTCGATTAACAACCGGTTAATCCCCTTGGCGGCTAGATAGGCTTTGGTTTTATACAACATATGGGCATCGGGCACTTTGATAATTCGCTGGTTCTTACGGGAAAAGCGACGGGCAATGCGGTGATTTTCAAAAATCGGCAAAATGCGGCTATTGGCCTCGGCTTCTGGAATTTTACCCAGTTCACCAAATTCCCGTAGGGGTCGGGTAATCAGTTCTGACAGGCGATCGACCACCAGGTAGAAGGGATGGGGGATGGTTGCCTCCGCCAAGGGTAACACCTGAACGGCAACCTCTGCCTTGAGGGTAACTGCGACATCGAGGCCCTCCTCGTCGTCAAAGTCCTCGTCATCCTCGTCATCCTCGTCGTCCTCGTCGTCCTCGTCGTCCTCGGCAAATTCATCTTCGTCGTCCACAATGGCCAGATCGCTGAGATCCGGCAGATCAACGGTATCCTCAGCGTCGTCATCCCGGTCGTCATCCCGGTCATCATTTAGGTCGTCATCCTGGTCATCAAAGGCAGCGCGATCGCGCCGTAGGCGCGGCTTCTCGCCCACCGCCTGCCACCCCTCTAGGGCTTCGGCCATCAGATCCAATTCGGACGTGGGGGCGATCGGGTTAACAGATTCAGTCCCCAGCAGCGCCAGTTGGATGCCGCTAGCCTCTGGCCCGGGGCTGAGTGTGTCGGGGGGGGCGATCCGCCGTTTGGGACTAGGTCGCTGGGAGCGGAGAGGCGGCGCTGGGGACGTGGCCGAGCTATCGGTGGGCGTCGGATCGGGCCGTGCGGCGGTGGCAGTCGGTTTCGCCCGTTGTGGGGCACCCGTAACTGCCGGGGGGGGCGTGGTGAGGGTGGATGGGCTTGCCGGTTGCCGGTTGCTCTTGCTGGCTGCCCGCTTTTGCTGTGACAGCGCCTTATATTCATCCGGGTCGAGGGCATCCTTAAGAATCCGACTTACGGTCGAGTTACTGACGCTAAAGCGCTCGGCAATCGTGGCGGTTGTTTCCCCGGCCTGACGATATAGGAGCGGAATCTGTTGGGTTTCGGAGTCTGTTAGTTTGCGTGCAGGCATGGGGCCAATTTACCTCAACCGTCTCAACCGTCGCTTCTATTATCCCCTGCGACGTGAGCGACGGCTGGATTTGAGGGAAACATCATGTTCCAATGCCGCCCCGATCGCAAACAGCACCCCACTAAAGATCCAAAAGACCTCCGGCAAATCCCCTGTCTGGTAGTCCGGGTTGACCTTAGTGGCGTACTTAAACCAGATATCGGCAATAAACAGGGAAAATGCCGCCGCTGCAATCATCCGCCAGGATTGGGAAAAGCGTCCTCCCCAAAAGGCCAGGAGCAATGTACTGGCAATAATCAGCAGCACCACATCCATGACCACATAGAAAAGCGCTAAGGGTTGGGCCAAGGGTTGCAACTGTTGATCCAGGGCCAGTGCCCAGGCGGGCGATTCGGATGTTTCTGCGGCAGCCGGATTGGCCTGTCCTGGTGCAGTGGGTGCTGTTTGCACGATCGCGGTGGGTTCAGGGGTGGCGGTCTCTGCCGGGACTGAGACAAACCAGGCGATCGCGGCTCCTAGCAGCCCAATAACGGCGACGACAGCCCACTGCCAACTCACCAGATTCAGGCGACGGGAGGTCACGGCTAAGACCATGCCAAAGCTGATGAGGATATAGGCTGCGATAAAGAAAATATCCGCTGGCGAGACATTGGGATCTAAACCGAGTGCCAACTCCCAGATTCCCAAAAAGATATTCCCCAAAAAATACGATAGGGTGCCTAAACCAATACATAGCCAAACATTACGACCACTAATAATCTGGCTACTACGGGCATTGCGCAGACACAGCAGGGCTGCCCCCAGCCAAGCGCCCTGTTCTAGTATATAGGTGCCACTTTGATACCACCCCGCGCGGACTGAAACGCCGTTTTCATCCAGGGTCGGGGTGCTGAACAATAGGAAAAACAAAAGGGCGATGACGGCCCAGGTAATACCGATCGCAACAATAACCTGAACGTTCAGGAAGGACTTTGATTGGGATGAGGATTTATCGACAGAGCGACTCATGGGAACTCCGGAATCAGATATCTGGCAATGGAAAACGGAAAATCTCGAGCACAGCCGCTATCATGCTTTATCGCCACAACGGGTGGGACGTGCGGGTCAGGCACTGCGCCAACGGGGTCTCCACGTCCAACCACTGGTTGGGTGGGGGGCAGACTAGCGATGGGCAACCCAGTGCCCAGTCCCGGCTTTATCCCGACGTTACTCCAGCATGGAGCATGAGCGTATCCAAGTACAGCACCCTGCAACAAAGAGACAACTTTCCCTGACGCCCCCCGCCACCCCGGTCTAGCCAATGCCCCCTCGCCTAAGAAATGGCCCATAGTTTAGCCAGGGGGGGACTCAACCATTGGATAAACTGGGTGCGATCGGCATTCGAGAGATCTTGCAGGGTATCAACAGCACGCTCTCTAAAGCTTTCATTACCGAAGTAGGACTTGCCAATCCGGTGTAATTCCTCGAGTAATTTGCTTTGGTGGTGCTCCTGCCAGGGGGGGACTTGTTCGGGAACAAGGGGATCGATCGTAGTGAGCAGGGCGATTACGGCATTCGGGGTTTCCGCTTGGGGAAAGCGCCACTGCTTCAAGACCTCACCCAACTCTTTTTGAAAGGCGCCTGCCTGTCGTGCGCCCAAAAGGTCCTCAATATCAGCATATACAGCTTGCAGAAGGAGTAGGCAGGCTTGGGTGATGGGGGTTGCTTCATCTTCAGCTCCGGCCTCTTCGGTGAGTTGTTCTAGGCGAACCCGGCCCCAGATGCTATAGCGATCGGGTTCTTCGAGCAATACACACGCCTTGCCCTGTTCATCGGTAAACTTACGCCACAGTTCCTTGGCTTCCTCGGCCTGGTTGGCCGGGAAGACCTTGACTAAGCGAAACACCTGACCTTGGTATTTCAAAATTGGGATCTGCCGATCCTGCTTGGGGGGCTGGATCGAGGTAATTTCAACGTCTTGCCGCTTGAGAATAAACATGGCGCTGCCGATGAATTCCTGTCTGGGCTTGGCGAGGACGAGTGCGACCTTACTGACGTGGCCAAGGGACTAGGATACCCCATGCCCACAAAGGCTTACCGCTGCCAGGTCTATGGTTTTTCCCTAAACCGTCAGTGACAGCTAGGCTTGACAATACACTACTCTATTCGGGCTGGAGATGCATTCATCTTGGTTTTTAGTGTAATGCCACTTCACCCTCTCAGCCCCAGGTTAGACCTGTGGATGGCACATCATTTGGGCAGGGGGCTGCCGAGACGCTGAGGCTGGCCCCCTTGTGCAGCTTGAAGGCGGCTCGCTAGAATAAAGGACGGTGTGTTAACACCTCGGTACTTGAGGAACCCGGCTCTGTTGCCTATCATATTCAGGCTACCTACCTTATTAAGCTGCCCATTTTATCGAGGGTGCGTAACTCAGTGGATAGAGTAACTGCCTTCTAAGCAGTGAGACGCAGGTTCGAGTCCTGCCGCACCCGTTGCCAAAAAACCTGGTCTTGACGAGGGTGCTGTCCCCATGCCAACGGTCTATTCGTGTTGGCTAGCTGAGTTGCTGCCGAAAACGATGAGTGCTTATACTCAGTAAAAATATGACAAACACGAACAGCGCTAGGACATGAGGCCACAACACGTCCAAGCCCACACCGCGTAGGAGAATACTGCGGACGATCGTGATGTAATGCCGCAATGGGTTTAACCAGGAAAGATAGCGAATTAACAACGGCATACTTTCTACAGGGGCGATCGCGCCGGATAGCTGGATCAGCGGCATATTGATAAAGAAGGAAATGAGCACTACTTGCTGTTGGTTGCGGGCGATCGTGGCCAGCATCATCCCCACCCCAATCCCCACAAAAATATAGAGACCCGACAGGCTTAGAAATAAAAGCACACTGCCCCGAAAGGGGACGGAAAATACTAACGTTGCGACCAATAACGCCAGCATCACATCCCCCATCAGCAAGATAAATAGGGGAATAATCTTCGCTAGCAAAATTTCTCCCGCCGATGCCGGGGTCATTAACAACTGCTCCAAGGTGCCCGTATCCTTTTCCCGCACTAAGGCGGAGGACGAGACCAGGGAACTGGTGAGCGTCAAGACCACGCCGATCATCCCGGGGACAAAGAACCAGCTACTCATGAGACCAGGATTATACAGAAAATGCACCTGGGGTTGGATCGGAACTGGAGCCGTCGGTGGTTCTAGGTTGCGGCTAAAAACCTGAACGATCTGATTAATATAGCCATTGGCAATGCCTGCGGTATTGGCATTCACGCCATCAATCAAGACTTGTATCTCTGCCGTTTGTCCCCGCTGTAACCGCCGCTGCCAGTCCGGAGGAATCACCACCCCCGCCGCAATTTCTCCCCGTCGTACTTGCTCACCCAAGGCGGCTTGACTCGAACTGTGGGGGTTGCGGATAAATACTTGATTATGGGTTAGTGATGCCACTAACTCGCGGCTGGTCTTAGTCTGGGCGTAGTCCACTACGCCTAGATCAAGATACTTCACCTCCGGATTCAGGGCAAAGCCATAGAGTAAGAGTTGAATTGTTGGCGGGAATACCAGCAGAAACAGTAATTGCCTATTGCGCAAAATCTGCCGGACTTCCTTCAGCATCAAGGCCAGTAACCGACTGCCCATTAACCCTGCCCACAGGGTGGGAACGTACTTTCCCAGAGGCCAGGGTTCGCCTTCTCCTTGTCGCCAACTCAGCCAATTGGGCCATTCTTTAGCCATCCCGCGTCAGTCCTTGCCTGTATCAGTCCTTTAACTGCAGCCGCTGCGTTGCCAACAACACCGCCCGCCAAAATACCAAGGCCAACCCCATCAGGGCTAACTCTGCTGGCCAGACGCCTGCCCACCCAGTCCCCCGCACAAAGGCATCACGGGTAATCTCCATAAAATAGCGGGCTGGCACCACCCAAGCGATGAGCGACAGGGGAAAGGGAATATTACTGATGGGGTAGATAAAACCTGATAGCAACAGCGCTGTCAAAAAGCTGATGAGGGCTACTGCCTGCACGGCGGCTCCCTGATTACTGGCCCGACTCCCAATCAATAGGCCAAACAAGACGCTGGTGGATACAAACACTGTATTCCCTACGAGGAAGGGCGTTGGGTCCCCCACTAACCGCAGGCCAAATAGAACCACGGCACCAGTTAAAACCAGCACGGATTCCAATTGCCCCACCAGGAAGTAGGCCAGCCCCTTCCCCAACACCCACTCCACGGGCTTCAGATCGGAGGCATAGACCTGCAAGATGGTAGCCTGTTCCTTTTCCCGTACCATCGCGATCGCGGCTAGCAGGGCCGGGAACACCGCTAGCACGACGGCATAGACTCCCGGCACGATAAATAATGACTCCCGCCGCCCCGGATTAAACCACAGCCGCACCCGTGCGACCACCCGCTCACTCCCTGGTAAGAGGTCACTTACCCGCATGAAATAATTCGTGGTGGCCCGAATACTGTTGCGAATTACACGGGCGTTGTTGACATCGCTGCCATCGATCAATACCTGGACTGGGCTGGGGAGTTTGGCTGCCACTCGACGGGAAAAGTCAGGGGGGATGACGACTGTGGCTTTGGCGTGGCCGCGATCGAGCACCGCGATCGCGTCTTCATCAGCGGCACGACGGACGGGGGCAAACTGATTGGTCGCAAATAACCGTTCAATATAGGCCCGACTCAGC
This sequence comes from Trichothermofontia sp., assembly GCF_053493415.1. Lineage (NCBI taxonomy): Bacteria > Bacillati > Cyanobacteriota > Cyanophyceae > Leptolyngbyales > Trichocoleusaceae > Trichothermofontia > Trichothermofontia sp. Next base: position 9,535 of record NZ_JBRCAD010000001.1, read on the forward strand.
CAACTTTGATCCCAATCCTGGATTGCCAGGGGAATATGCTTTGACTCTAGCCGAATCGCATAGCCAAAGATCAGCAGGGTGGCGACGGGTAGGATTAACGCCAACGCAACCGTGAGGCGATCGCGACGAAATTGGGCTAACTCCTTACGACACTGGGCCACAATCCGCTGCATGATATCCCTCGCCTAAACATCCCCCAACCAATGCTCCAAATCTGCCACGCTACTAAAATCCAATAATGCCTCCGCCAACCCCTCCAACTGCTCCACCGATAACCCCCGAATCGCCACCTCAAGCGCCGGGTCCACCCCGCCAAACCGCCGGTTCAACAACCGCAAAATCAAGGATGAGGCTTCTGCCTGCCGCCCTTCTTGGAGTCCCTGCTGGAGTCCCTGCTGGAGTCCCTGCTGGAGTCCCTGCTGGAGTCCCTGCTGGAG
>NZ_JBRCAD010000002.1:0-34325 GCF_053493415.1 Trichothermofontia sp.
GCCACCAACCGCCCCAGCCCGCCCCAGGGCTAGAGCAGGCCCAGCGCATTTTCGCCATTCTCCAGGAAACTCCTGGCTTCGATCCGCTGCAAAAGTTACCCGCCCTAGCCGGGTTACTCTTCCGCCCCGAAGTCCAGGAAATGGGCCAACAGGTCATGTCGGGTCTGGCCCAACGGGCGATCGCCCGCCTGATCCGTGAACTCTTGCTGCGCGAAGAGGTCGAACCGATCGCGAGTAATGGTAAGGGGCCAGGCGCCATTGTTTCCCCGCCCTCCTTACCCGGTGCCAACACCTGAAGGGGGAGGGGCCTCTCCGGGATGAGGGTTGCCCCTACCAGTGTGTGAATGGATGGGTGACCAGGTTGGAGTTGAAATAACGCGGATCACCCGAAACTTCTGTACCAATCCAGTCCGGCAAGGTAAGGGTTTGATTGGCCGCTTGTAATTCCACTTCGGCCACAATCAAGCCCGCGTTTTCACCTAAAAATTCATCGACCTCCCAGACCAAATCCTCGATCGCAATTCGATAGCGCTTTTTTTCAATCAAGGGCCGATCACACAGGGTCGTGAGCATGATCTCGGCATCGTCCATAGGGATTTCGTACTCAAATTCAGACCGAGACAACCCGCTCGTCGCCCCCTTAATCGTTAAGTAGGCCCGATCGCCCGCCTGCCGTACCCGCACCGTTCGCCCATTGCCCCGGCTGATATAGCCCTGACGATACAAAATCCCCACCGCCAGCGATCGCCATGCGTCGCTCTGGACCAGAAACTTGCGCTCAATTTCGATCGCCATTGAATTCTCCCCAATCCAGCCGCAGTATAGCCTCGAGGGTCCGTATTCTTCAGTCGCCTAAACAACGCTGTCACTCGTGTTTGGTCAAGCTTGAGCGGAGAGGCTTGCGACAGGCTCAGCCCCAACGGCCCCCGGTTACCCTGAGCTTGTTGAAGGGGCCTGGGGCCGATCGGCAACCTATCAATTTATGGCTGACAGAGTACTAGCGCACACGACGGCCTTGTCAAGGGCGCAAAATCGGCTGGTGCTGCCCGGTTCGGAGCGGTATGAGTGTTGTCTGGGCGACAATCGGGAACGGCTCGACTGGCCCGATCGTCGCTGTGATTTGGCAATAACACGGGTGCTAATCGGCCAGAAAAGGCGCGATCAATCCAGATAAAAATGGGGTTGACTATTGTTTTGCCGCACCGTCGTGGCGAATAGCTCATCCGGATAACCGACCCCTAATAAACACAAGCCCTGGGGGGGAGCCGCATATTTCACCCGATCACGTTGTTCCAGCGTCCAAAGCTGAGTGAACTCATCCGGCGATCGCTGGCCGCGCCCCACCTGCACCAACAACCCCACCAGCAATCGCATCATTCCATACAGGAAGGCATTCGCCTGCACTTCAATTTCAATGAACGGCCCCCGCTTTTGGCAGATTACGGCTTGGACCTCAACCCAGGAATGATTCCGGCTGGAATTTGCCCGGTGAAAGGCAGACAAGTGGTGATGCCCCAATAAGGGTTCCAGGGCTGCCCGCATCGCTACCACATCCAGCGGTTCGTAGTAGTAATGCCAGGTAAAGGGTCGGACAAATAAATTAGGCCGACTCCCGGTATAGAGGGTGTAACGATAGCGTCGCCAGGTGGCAGAAAAACGCGCGTGCCAGTCCGGTCCGACGGCGGTGGCGGCGGTTACCGCAATATCGGATGGTAACCGACTATTAATCACCCCTGGCCACCGGGCCACTGGGATCGGTGAACTCACTTCAAAATGAGCGACTTGACCGGCGGCATGAACCCCCGTATCCGTCCGACCGGCCCCTGTCACCCGGACTGGCTCACCCACGATCGCCGCGATCGCGGCCTCCAATTCTGCTTGAACCGTGCGCTGTTGCGGTTGCCACTGCCAGCCATGAAAATGGGTACCCACATATTGCAGCAAGAGGGCGATACGTTGCCGCTGCGGTTCCTGGGAAGACTGGCTAGCCACCTCTCCCATGACCAAGGGCAGGTCGGATTGCGCCTGATGTGATCGCTCCCCTCCCTGCCCCATCTTGATCACAACTGCCCCCAGTCTTCTTGAATGTTCAGCAGTGCTCAGGGTGTGATCGAGTCCGACTAAACCAATTCCAGCACGGCCATCTCGGCATTATCCCCCGGACGATTCACCGTGCGCAGAATCCGGGTGTAGCCGCCCTGGCGATTGCCATAACGCTCACCTACCTGGGCAAATAGGGAGTGGGCTAAATCCTTATCGTAAACGTAGCCCAACACTTGCCGACGGGCAGCCAGACTCCCATCCTTCGCCAACGTAATAATACGATCGGCTTCAGCACGCACCGCCTTGGCACGGGCCTTGGTCGTGACAATTCGACCATGCTGAAGTAATTGCGTGGTCAGGGCACGCAGCATGGCCCGCCGCTGATCAGCAGGTTTACCTAATTTGGGAACTCGACAACCGTGACGCATGATTCATTACCTAAGCTAGTAGTGATGGCAAGTTTGTGTGGGATTAGATTTTAGATTTTAGATTTTAGATTTTAGAGCGCAGGTTATGGGCTTTAGGTTTTTAGATATCAAGGAGAATGTCCCCGCCTATCACGTGTTACCTATTAGCTGTTCCCTGTCATCTATCATCTATCACCTATCATCTATCACCTCAATGCCTAGCCCGTCTTGTGAGCCTTTTCTTGGGGTAAGGTAATCCCCAGGCGATCCTGGAGGGCTTGGATCACTTCTTCGGCAGATTTCTGACCAAAGTTCTTGATCTCCAACAGGTCTTCCTGGGAGTAGTCGAGGAGATCGGCGACGGAGTTAATCTGTGCCCGCTTCAGGCAGTTATAGGCCCGGACTGACAACTGTAATTCCTCGATCGGGATCTGATGTTCACGATCGTCGCCCGGTTTAGTCTCATCTGGCCCTGGGGCCTGGGAGGAGATGTCCTTCAGCGGGCTAAACAGATTGGTGAGGATCTCGGCTGCCTGACTGAGGGCTTCCTTCGGGGTATAACTGCCGTTGGTCCACACCTCCAGGAGCAAGCGATCGTGCTCAATCCCAGGCCCACTGTGGATGGCCTCCACGCTATAGTTCACACGGGTTACGGGCATAAACACCGCATCGATCTGGAGGAAGTCGATCGCCGTGGTTTCATCCCGCATCCGATCGACCGTGCGATACCCGTGACCGCGCTCAACCCGGAATTCCATCTCCAGGGTGGCCCCGGCGGCCAAGGTGGCAATGTAATGCTCGGTGTTGATCACCTCCAGGTCGGTGGGTAATTCCTCGCTGAAACTGCCTGCTGTGACCGTAGCTGGCCCATGAATCCGCAAGCGCCCAATCTGGGGTTGGGGTGAATAGTTGCGGAAGATGACTTTTTTCATGTTCAGGAGAATGTCCAGCACATCCTCCCGTACCCCTGGAATGGTGGCAAACTCGTGGTTGACACCAGCAATGCGCACTGCCGTTACCGCTGCCCCTTCCAGGTTTGACAACAACACACGCCGCAGGGCATTCCCGACGGTCGTTCCTTGCCCCCGTTCCAGGGGCTCTAGAACAAACTTACCGTAGTTATACTCATTGGACTCAACCTTGCATTCAAACTGAGTCACAGCCCAACCTCCCAAATCCTCTTGAAGATAAACGATTGCCCAACTGGGTTGTGCAATAGCCGCCAATACCTTGGGTGCTTCGCTACACCCGACGACGCTTGGGTGGTCGGCAACCGTTATGAGGAATCGGGGTCACATCGCGAATCAGCGTAATCTCTAGACCGGCCCCTTGGAGTGCCCGGATAGCGGTTTCTCGGCCTGCTCCCGGTCCACTCACCATGACTTCAACCTGGCGCATCCCCTGGTCTGCTGCGCGCCGCGCCGCACCTTCCGCAGCCGTTTGGGCGGCAAAGGGGGTGCCCTTCTTGGCTCCCTTAAAACCGCTCGATCCCGCCGATGCCCAGGAAATCACTTCCCCAATCGGATCGGTAATCGTAACGATCGTGTTGTTAAACGTAGATTGGATGTGAACCACCCCATTGGGAACGTTGCGCCGTTGCTTTTTGGTCCCGCTCCGCTTACCTGTTTGTCGCGCCATTGCCGCCTCTCTAGCTTCCTCTATACCTTAAACGGTTGTACCGAAGTACCTCAATCAAACTGTCCTGAAACCAAAACGGTCTCACAATCTTGTGTTGAAACGCTCGTGCCCAAAATGTGTACCGCATAACCCGTACTGAAGGCTCCTGCAAGCAACGAGTGCGGACGGTCAATGGACACGGGGCTGCAACCTAGGCAGAAAGACTCAGACATCGCCCCCTTGCGCCAGCCCCTAGGCCAGATCAGGTGGCTTGCCCAGATGTCCCTTGCACTATTTCTTCGACGTTGCCTTGCGCTTCCCAGCCACCGTGCGACGGACCCCTCCGCGACGGGTGCGGGCATTGGTCCGGGTGCGTTGACCCCGAACAGGTAACCCCATCCGGTGCCGACGCCCCCGATAGGTGCCAATGTCCATCAATCGCTTGATGTTCATGCTTTCTAGACGCCGCAGATCCCCTTCCACCTGGTAGCCAGTTTCCACCGCTTCCCGTAGGGCCGCCACCTCGGCGTCGCTCAGATCCTTGACGCGGGTGTCTGGGTTTACCCCAGTTGCAGCCAAAATCTTTTGCGATCGGGTCAGGCCAATCCCGTAGATGTACGTCAAACCAATTTCGACCCGCTTATCGCGCGGGAGGTCTACACCCGCAATTCTTGCCACGCTGTTTATCCCCCTAAGTTTGATGATGGATGATGATATCTAGAGTGGGTTAGGACGATTCCCCCCAATGCCTGCTCAGGCAACCCGATGCCCCCAAGGCTAGCCGTGACCGTTTTTCCCCAGGGCTTGACACAGCCGTTACAATGGCTCTTATAGACCTGATGGAATCCCGGTAAATCCCGACTAGCCTTGGCGTTGCTTATGTTTCGGGTTGGAGCAGATCACCATAACTCGACCGTGCCGACGGATAATCCGACACTTCTCGCAGATTTTCTTGACGGATGCTCGAACTTTCATGCCTTTTCTGGCGCTTCTACAAACACACTACGATAGCAACTTTAGGAAACTTTTGTCAAATATTGGGATCTAATATGCGGTCCTACCGGTGCCCCTATTTGCGTGTCCTACTTGACGAAGGTTAGGACGACGGTCAATAAGAGTTTCTCGCAAAGCTGATCGCCCCCTAGCGGTGAATACCTGGCGGAGCGCACCGATCGCGGGGATATCGCTGGCAGGCCGCCGCTTATTTCTTACGCAGACGATAGGTAATCCGTCCTTTGCTCAAGTCGTAGGGAGTTAACTCCACCTTGACGCGATCACCGGGTAGGATTTTGATATAGTTCCGGCGAATCTTACCGGAAATATGGGCCAAGACGTTAAAGCCATTATCCAGGTCCACCCGAAACATGGCGTTCGGCAAGGACTCGGTTACCGTCCCTTCCATTTCAATTAGATCTTGTTTAGCCAATCGACCTCCTTTGTGGGGTTATAGATGCTGCCATTGTCCCCAGCCATCAGCACGACACGTATCCTAGCATCCTTCAGCTTAGCAAATATATACAAGGATTGTGTCCTAGCTAGCGGTCAACAGGAACGTCATTGGCAGGGGGGCTGGCCGTGGGGTAGGCATCCTGCCTGCCGGCTTGGTCTTTTGGGAGGCGAAAACAGCCGAGACGGCTATGCCACAAGCGACTCGGCCTAGGCCGCGATCGCCTGCTCTAGGGCTGCGGTCACGGCATCCATGCTTTGGTTACCGTTGATGGCCACCAGCTTACCCTGGCCTTCATAGAACGCCAGCATGGGCAAGGTTTGCTCCCGGTAGACTTCCAGGCGGCGACGGATCACCGCTTCGTTGTCGTCCTGCCGTCCCCGTGCCAGGAGACGTTGGATGAGTTCAGTGTCCGGGACCTCCAGGTTCAGGGCATGATCACACGCTTGTCCTAGGTGTTGCAGCATTGCATCCAGGGCTTCGGCCTGCGATCGGTTGCGGGGAAAGCCATCCAGAATCCAGCCAGAGGTGGTATCCGGCTCAGCAAGACGGGTCTCCACCATCCCCAGGACCAAGGCATCGGGGACTAATTCGCCGCGATCCATGTAGGCTTTGGCCTTGACCCCCAGTTCGGTTTGCTGGGCAACTGCTGCCCGTAACAGATCCCCGGTGGAAATGTGGGGAATCTGGCAGCGATCGGCCAAGCGCACGGCCTGGGTTCCCTTCCCCGATCCCGGTGGTCCCAAAAACACTAAACGCTTCACTACTGTTTCACCATCCCTTCATAGCGTTGGGAAATGACATAGGTTTGAATCTGTTTCGAGGTGTCGATCGCCACCCCCACCAGAATCAGTAACGAGGTGGCCCCTAAGCCTTGGAAGGTCCGTACCCGTGTCGCACTTTCCACTGCCGTCGGCACGATCGCCACCACCCCCAGGAAAATCGCCCCCAGGAAGGTCAACCGATTCAGGATGCGTTCGATATACTCGCTGGTTTTTTGGCCGGGGCGAATACCGGGAATACTCGATCCCATCTTCTTCAGGTTCTTAGCCAGATCCTCCGGGTTGATAATCAACGAGGCATAGAAATAGCTAAAGAACAGAATTAAGACAAGATAGAACAGGACATAAAGCCACGGGGCCGGCCCATTGGGACTCAGGTAGGCCGACAGTTGTACCATGAACTCATTCCGGGTGAAGGAGGCGAGGGATGCCGGTAGCACCAACACTGCCGAGGCAAAAATGATTGGCATCACACCGCCCTGGTTTAGCCGGAGGGGCAGATAGCTGCTTTTCTCCAGATATAGCCGCCGTCCCACCTGGCGTCGAGCCGAAATAATCGGAATCCGGCGGGTACCTTCCTGGACAAAGACAATCCCAACGATGACGGCCAGGAAGACTAACAAAAGAATGATCACCCCGCCGACGAGGTTGCTATCGCCACTTTGGGTGAGGGCAAAGGTGTCGGAAAGCGACTTGGGTAGTGTGGAAACGATGTTGACGAAGATCAACAGAGACGCACCATTACCCACCCCGCGTTCGGTAATCAGTTCCCCGATCCACATGACAAACATGGCCCCTGCCGTTAAGGCTAGAACCATTTGCACAATGAAGAGTGGGCCAGGGCTAGCAGCGGCACCTAGGTTACTCACCAACAGGGCCAACCCCGCGCTCTGGAAGATCGCCCAACCTAGGGCCACATAGCGGGTAATTTGGGAAATCTTGCGTCGTCCCGCTTCCCCTTCATTTTTCTGTAAGTCTTCTAGGGCGGGGATCGCGGCTGTTAATAATTGCAAAATAATCGAGGCATTAATAAAAGGCAGAATCCCCAACGCAAAAATTCCTAGGGCGAGGAAGCCCCCCCCAGAGAAAATGTCGAGAAAACCAATCACAGGGTTGTTGCCCAAGGCTTCCCGGAAGGCTTCCCGATCGATGCCAGGGACCGGCAAATAGATCCCCAATCTGACTAAAATCAACAGCCCGATCGTCACCAACAAACGCCCACGCAGACCGGCTGCCTGGGCCATTTGCATAAACGTTTCTTGGGCTGTCGGTGCGCGATCGCGACTTTCAACCATGAGCGGATACCTCTACCGACAGAACTGCGTGGCTATTCGGCACCAGCGGCGACCGCTTCAATCACTTCACAACTACCTCCAGCAGCTTCAATTTTGCTGCGGGCACCCGCTGTAAAGGCAGCCGCTTTCACCTGTAGGGCCACATTAAGGTTGCCATCCCCCAGGATTTTGAGCGGCCCCCGTGAGGTGGTGACAATTCCCGCTGCTAGCAGGGAGTCGAGGGTGACTTCTGTGTTTGCCGGCAACGATGCCAGTGCGCTTACGTTAATCGTAGTGTACTGACGGCGGTTAACAATGGGGAAGTGCTTTAACTTGGGCACCCGACGGTACAGGGGCAGTTGGCCCCCCTCAAAGCCGGGGCGAGTACCGCGACCCGATCGTGACTTCTGGCCGCGCATCCCGAAGCCACAACTGGCTCCCTGACCCGCAGCAATGCCCCGACCGACTCGACGGCGGCGGTGTTTGGCCCCTTTTTGGGGTTTGGCGTCTTGGAGTCTCATCTCGCGACCTGATTCCTTGTTAGTGAGTAACGGCGAATGGCTGGCATGGGGACGATCCCCTCCAGCCTGGACCTAGGCATAAAGCTGCTCGATCGGAATCCCGCGTTCTTCGGCCACTTCGGCAAACGTTCGCAGGGCGGATAAAGCCGACACGGCGGCTCTGGCATTATTGAGGGGATTATCCGAACCCAATTGTTTGGCGAGGGCATTCTTCACCCCAGCCAGTTCTAGGACCACCCGCACAGCGCCCCCGGCAATTACCCCGGTACCTGGACCGGCAGGCCGAATCAGCACGGCAGCCCCGCCCCCTTCGCCGTTGACCGGATGGGGGATGGAACTGGACTTGGTGATCGGTACTTCAATGAGATGTTTCTTCCCATCGGCGACGCCCTTGCGCACGGCTCCAATCACGTCAGCGGCTTTGCCCACCCCGACGCCCACTTGGCCGCGTTCATTACCAACGACGACAATCGCTCGGAAACTGAGCTTTTTACCGCCCTTAACCACCTTGGTAACCCGGCGGATTTGCACCACCCGTTCTTGCCAATCGGTTTCCTTTTCGCGGGCGCGGCTTGCCTTACGAGATTTTGCCATAACGGTTCCTTCGTCCTAATCCTCTGTTGCCAGTTCTTACCAGTACGGTTAGTGGGTTCTGATGATCCCATTGGTTTTGGGTTCAGCCCTAGAAGTGCAACCCAGCTTCACGGGCCGCATCGGCTAATGCCTGGACGCGGCCATGATAGAGATTACCACCGCGATCAAAGACGACGTGTTGAATCCCCTTTGCCAGGGTTCGCTGTGCAATGAGTTTGCCCACGGCGCTAGAAGCCTCACAGTTGGCCCCCGACGCCAGTTGGCCCCGCAATTCCGGATCAAGGGTTGAAGCGGCTGCTAGGGTGTGGTGCTGGGTATCGTCAATGACTTGGGCATAAATGTGTTGATGGGAGCGGAAGACCGCCAGACGGGGGCGATCGGTCGTTCCCGATAGCCGTTTGCGCACCCGACGATGCCGTGCTTGGACCAGATCTTTACGACTTTTCATAGCATTAACCCTTAGCCCTTACTTCTTACCAGACTTACCAGCTTTGCGCCGAACCTGTTCGCCTTGGTAGCGAATTCCCTTGCCCTTATAGGGTTCTGGCTTCCGCACGGCCCGGACTCGCGCCGCTGTATTGCCGACAATTTCCTTGTCGATGCCGCTGACAATGATATTGACGTTGTTCTCGACCACAAATTCGATGCCAGGGGGGGGGTCGATCGTCACGGGGTGGCTATAGCCCATGTTCAGCACCAGGTTTTTGCCCTGGACCTGTGCCCGATAGCCCACCCCTTGGATCTCCAGGCGGCGCTGGAAGCCTTGGGAAACCCCTTCGACCATATTGGCCACCAGGGTGCGGCAGAGGCCATGACGCTGCCGTGCCGGACGGGATTCGTCCCGCCGTTTCACCTGAACCTCGCCGTCCACCTGCTCCACCGAAACCTCATTCGGCAGCACACGGGACAGTTCGCCCTTGGGGCCTTTGATGGTGACTTGTTGCCCGTCGATCGTCACGGTTACCTTGGCGGGAACCGGAATCGGGCGCTTGCCAATCCGAGACATAGCTCCTGTATCCTCTGTCTTAAACTGAATGTGCGCTCCCAGCCCTAGCCACAAACCGGGGCTAGCCAACCAGGGGGAAAAGCCATGATGCTGTGGTAATCAGGCTGGCAATGGCAGGCAGTTACCAGACATAGCACAGCACTTCGCCACCTACCCCCCGTCGTCGGGCCTCGCGATCGGTCATGATGCCGTTGGAGGTGGAGATAATGGCAATGCCAATGCCCCCCAATACCCGTGGCAATTCCTTGCGGTTTGAGTACACGCGCAAACCGGGTTTACTCACCCGTTGCAAGGCCGTGATCGTCGGGCGACGGTTTTTGTCGCGATAGCGGAGCGTAATCACGATCCGTCGCTTTACCCCTTCGCCAACGTCCTCAAATCCCTCAATGAAGCCCTCCTCCTGGAGCACCCGCGCGATACTACGGGTCATGTTGGTCGAAGGCACTTCGGTGGTTTGATGCCGAGCCAGATTCGCGTTGCGAATGCGGGTCAACATATCTGCAATGGTGTCGTTAACTGCCATAGTTGTCTCTATCGTGATATTCCTGTAGCAGCGAGGACTGTTTTAAGGGTCCTAGTCGCGGAAGGGCATGCCCATCGCCCGGAGGAGGGCGCGGCCTTCCTCATCGGTGTTGGCGGTGGTGACAATGGTGATGTCCATGCCTCGGATTTGATCAATGCTGTCATAATCGACTTCCGGGAAAATCAACTGCTCTCGAACGCCCAGGGTGTAGTTGCCGCGACCATCAAAACTGCGGGGGCTGACGCCGCGAAAGTCGCGAATCCGAGGTAAGGCTAAGTTAATCAAGCGTTCCAAAAAGGCATACATGCGATCGCCCCGCAGGGTGACCATGAGGCCAATCGGCATTCCTTGACGAATCTTGAAGCCAGCGATCGCCTTCTTGGCGCGGGTAACCACGGGTTTTTGCCCAGTAATCACCGCCAACTCTTGGACCGACGACTCCAGCGCTTTTGCGTTTTGGGCGGCTTCGCCCAAGCCTCGGTTCACCGTAATCTTGACCAACTTGGGGACTTGGTGAACGTTGGTGTAGCCAAACTGGGTTGTCAGTTGGGGAACGATCGTCTCGCGGTAACGGGTTTTCAGAGTTTGTGCCATAGGTCCTTATGGGGTGCCCTGGTCTTGGTCAGGGGCATAGGGTGGATGCCAGTGAGGGATCTCGGCAGGACGGCTACGGGAGCCGTTGGGCGCTTAATCCAGAATTTCACCGGTTTTCTTGAGCATTCGCACCTTGCGACCTTCTGGGGTGAAGGTATAGCAAACGCGACTGGCGACTTTCTCCTTATTGGAGTAGAGCATGACGTTAGAGCTGTGGATGGGGCTTTCTACGGTTTCAATCCGGCCCGATTCACCCTCTTGACGCGGCTTAATATGCTTGGTCTTGATGTTGACCCCCTTCACCAATACCTTGCTGGTCTTCGGGAAGGTCTGGAGGATTTCACCAACTTTGCCCTTGTCCTTGCCAGTAATCACTTGAACGGTATCACCCCGCTTGACATGCATCCGATGCCGCGTTGGGGTAGCTTTTGAACGGTTTTTCATTTAGAGAACCTCCGGTGCTAGCGAAACAATTTTGGTGTAATTCTTGTCGCGTAGCTCCCGCGCTACCGGGCCAAACACCCGCGTCCCACGGGGATTCCCATCGGCGTTGATAATGACAGCCGCATTGTCATCAAAGCGAATGCTCATGCCACTGCCGCGCCGCAGGCTTTTACGGGTACGGACAATGACGGCCCGCACCACATCGGATTTTTTCACTGCCATGTTGGGTAGGGCATCTTTAACCACAGCGATAATCACGTCGCCCACACCCGCATACCGACGGTTACCGCCGAGGACACGGATACACATGAGCTTACGCGCACCGCTGTTGTCAGCCACGTTGAGATAGGTTTCTTGTTGAATCACGATCGGTTTCCTTCGGGTCCAGAGGTTGACGGTAAGCCTGGATTACGCCAGGGGGGTATGACTAAGGATCTCGGTCACGGTCCAACGCTTGGTGCGGCTCAGGGGGCGGGTTTCTTGAATCCGGACCCGATCGCCGACCTTACAGCGATTCTCTTCATCGTGGGCCTTATAGCGCTTGGTGCGAACGACAATCTTGCCGTACTTGGGGTGGGGTGCCCGGTTTTCCACGGCCACCACCACCGTTTTCTGCATCTTGTCGCTGACCACCAAGCCAACCCGTTCTTTAACTGCCATAACCCCTTATTCCTCCTCTGAAGCCAATGCGCTAGGTGTGGCGTCCCCGGTGACGACGGTTCCGGTCGTGCTCGCGGTGATTTGCCGCTCCCGTTCCAGGGTCATCAATTGGGCCAGTTTGTGCTTGAGGTGCTTGTACTGGTGGGGTTTGGGACGGGCATCGGTCGATCGCGTCACCTGTTGCAGCCGCAGCTCAAACAGATCGCGCTTGACGCTGCTGATTTGTTCGTTGAGTTCGGCCTCACTGAGAGACCGAAAATCGTCAATCTTGGACAGTGGCATTGGTTACTCCTGCTCCTGCTCACGCGCAATAAACTTGGTTTTAATCGGCAGCTTGTAGGAGGCAAGGCGCATCGCTTCACGGGCCACGGCTTCCGAAACACCCGCGATCTCAAACAAAATCCGGCCCGGTTTGACCACGGCTACCCAATACTCTGGGTTCCCTTTCCCAGATCCCATCCGGGTTTCTGCCGGACGCAGGGTCACGGGCTTATCTGGGAAGACTCGAATCCAGATCTTGCCCCCCCGGCGCACGTACCGGGTGATGGCCCGACGGCTAGCCTCAATCTGGCGGGAGGTGATCCAGGCGGGTTCGAGGGCTTGCAGGGCAAAATCGCCAAAGTTGACTTCGTTGCCACGACTCGCTTGGCCGGTCATCCGACCCCGCTGCTGTTTGCGGAATTTAGTTCTTCTGGGACTGAGCATAATTACCCCTCGTTAGACCGATCCTCAAATTGCTGACGCCGCCGCCGGGGGGGACGATTGGCCGAGGTGGGGGTCGCTGGTTCTTCCTGGCCGGGAATGATCTCGCCCTTGAAGACCCAGACCTTGACCCCCAACACTCCGTAAGTCGTTTGGGCCGTGCGATAGGCAAAGTCGATGTCGGCCCGCAGGGTATGCAGGGGGACTCGACCTTCCCGCGTCCACTCCGATCGCGCAATTTCGGCGCCATTCAGCCGCCCACTGACCTGGACCTTGATGCCCTGGACGCCGGCTCGTTGTGCTCGTTGGATGGCTTGACGCACCACCCGCCGGAAGGATACGCGCCGTTCCAATTGCTGGGTGATGTACTCGGCGATCAGTCCCGCGTCAGCATCGACACGGGCCACTTCGACCACGTTGATGCGAATCTGGCGATCGCCACTGTGAAGCTCGTCCTGTAGCCCCACGCGCAGGGACTCAATCCCCGATCCGCCGCGACCGACCACCACCCCTGGCCGAGCCGTCCGGACTTCGAGATCAATTTGATCCGCTTTGCGCTCGATGCGAATGTCGGAAATTCCAGCATTGCTGAGCTTCGCTTCGACATATTTGCGAATTTTGTGGTCTTCCTGCAACAGGCTGGGGTACCGCTTGGTGTCGCTAAACCAACGGGAGCGGTGTTCCTGGGTGATGCCGAGGCGAAAACCAACTGGATGAATTTTTTGTCCCACAGGTGTCTCCTCTAAGGCTAGTCGTCGATGGTTGGGGCCACTGCGATCGTGATATGGCAGGTGGGCTTGCGAATCTGGTAGGCTCGCCCTTGGGCACGGGGCCGATAGCGGCGCAGACTCGGTCCCTGGTCGGCAAAGGCACGGCTAATCACGAGGGTCGCTGGGTCAAGTCCTTCATTGTGTTCAGCGTTGGCCACGGCTGATCGCAGCACTTTCAGAACATATTCACAGGCCCGGTAGGGCATAAATTCGAGAATGATCAAGGCTTCTCGGTAGGTACGGCCTCGGATTTGATCCAAAACCCGACGGACTTTATGGGGCGATGTGCGGATCGAGCGGGCAATCGCCTTGACTTCATAGCTGGTATCAACGGCCATAGGTTTCTCCTGATCGATCAGCGACGGGCCTTTTTATCACTCTTGGCGTGCCCCCGAAAGGTACGGGTAGGGGCAAATTCACCGAGCTTGTGGCCAACCATTTGCTCATTGATGAAGACGGGCACATGCTGACGTCCATTGTGAACGGCGATCGTATGCCCAATCATCTGGGGTACTACGGTGGAGGCACGGGACCAGGTTTTAATGACCTGTTTTTCGTTGTTGGCGTTCAACTTCTCAATTTTGCTGAGGAGATGATCGGCAACGAAGGGACCTTTTTTGAGTGAACGAGACATAGGCGTATTGGGCGTATTGCAGGGAGGGATTGGGAGCAAGTTGGCGGGATAGTGGCAACGGCTGTCTAGCTTTGCCGTCCACCCCGGCCCCGCTTGGAAGAACGACGGCGACGACGCACGATCAAGGCATTACTCGCTTTCTTGCGCTTGCGGGTCTTGGCCCCTAGGGCGGGTTTACCCCACGGTGTAACCGGACCACTGCGGCCAATGGGTGCCCGACCTTCGCCGCCCCCATGCGGGTGATCGACCGGGTTCATCACACTGCCGCGGACTTCCGGACGGCGACCTAACCACCGTTTGCGTCCGGCTTTCCCTAAGCTGGTGTTGCGGGCGTCCGTATTCCCAACTTGGCCGATCGTCGCATAGCACTCCCGGCGAATGCGACGCACTTCCCCAGAGGGCAGTTTGACCAAGACATATTGGCCTTCTTTGGCTTGGACTTGAGCCGCACCACCCGCTGCCCGCACAATCTGACCCCCGCGACCGGGGGTTAGCTCCACGTTATGGACAATTGTCCCCGTCGGGATATTCCCCAGCGGTAGAGCGTTACCAACTTCGATCGGGGATTCCGGTCCGGCGATGACTTCCGTGCCCACGGCGAGGCCAACCGGATGCAGGATATAGCGCTTTTCGCCGTCGCGGTAGTACAACAGGGCCAATCGCGCATTACGGTTGGGGTCATACTCGATCGCCGCTACCTTGGCCGGAACATTGTGCTTATCCCGTCGAAAATCAACGATGCGATAGAGGCGCTTATGACCGCCGCCCCGGTGACGACAGGTGATTACGCCCCGGTTATTACGCCCCTTAGGGCGATGACGATGGCGGGTTAGGGACTTTTCGGGTTCAGACCGCGTAATCTCAGCAAAGTCAGTGACCGAATGCTGGCGGGTCCCAGGTGTATAGGGGCGATAAATACGGATACCCATAACTCACTCACAGTGACGGCATGGTTGACGATAGGCTTAACCGAGGCGAGGTGCCCCGCCCAGCCCAACTTAAACTTCTGGGAAAAAGACCTCGCGGAGCGAGTTTTCCGGTGCAAGGGTGACCACCGCCCGCTTGTATTGGGGTCGGTAGCCGACTGAACGGCCAAAGGATTTACGTTTCTGGGGCGGACGCTGGGTGCTAATGCCCACTACCTTCACGTCGAATAGATATTCGATCGCCGCCTTAATTTCGGGTTTGGTTGCCTTCAGGGCCACCTCAAAGGTGTAATGGTTGTTCTCCATTAAGCGGGTTGCCTTTTCGGTCACGATCGGACGCCGAATCAGGTCCGCTAGGTCACGTGTTTCTACCTTACTCACCATACACCTCCTGAATTTTGGTCAGGGCGGCAGCGGTGACAACAATCTGATCCGCCGCCAAAAGGTCGAAAATATTCAGGTTAGTCGCCGTGATCAACTTCAGGTTGGGCACATTCCGCCCCGATCGATACACATTGTCTAGGGCTTCGCTGCGTTCCGGCAGAATGAGTAGCAACTTGGCCGTGGTATCGGCCCCCCAGCGACTCAGCGCTGCGACTAAATCTTTGGTTTTGGGACGGGCAAACTGGGTGGCAAAATCCTCCACCACAATCAGATCTGCAGCCCGACTTTGAAAAGCCGTCCGCAGCGCTAGCCGCCGTTCCTTGCGGTTCATTTTGGTGGCATAGTCCCTGGGCTTGGGGCCGAAGATCACCCCACCGCCCCGCCACAGGGGCGATCGGTTTGATCCGGCGCGGGCACGCCCCGTCCCCTTCTGCCGCCACGGTTTGCGGCCACCCCCACTGACCTCAGCTCGGGTTTTAGCCGCAGCGGTCCCCTGGCGGCTATTGGCCAATTGACGCTCTAGGGCACGATGGACAATTCCCGCCGCCGTTTCTTCGCGGGCGACTTTGAGATCGATCGCCGTCTGAGCGACGACTTCTCCCTGCCAATCTTTGACAGCACACTCAACCATCTTGCTTCACTCTCAATAACATTCCGCCCTTGACTTCCGGAATCGAAGCTCCAGAATAATGCGCTAGAAGCGGGTTACTTGGCTTTACCCACCACCTTGGCGGGCGAGATCCGAAGGACACTGCCCGGTTTCCCTGGCACGGCCCCTTTAATCAGGAGCAGGTTACGCTCTGTGTCGATTTTGACGACGGTGAGCTTCCGGATCGTGACTTGGGTAGCCCCCATCCGACCTGCCATGCGCTTACCGGGATAAACCCGACCGGGTGTCGTTCCTGCTCCCGTAGAACCGGGGAGTCGGTGGTTTTTTGACCCGTGGGCCATCGGACCACGCCGGAAGTTGTGGCGCTTTTGGTAACCCGCGAACCCCCGACCGATGCGATTTCCGGTGACATCAACAAGCTGACCGGGTTGAAAAGCTTCAACCGTAAGGGCTTGACCTAATTCATAGCCACTGACATTGGCCACCCGAAATTCTTGCAGGTGACGCCGAGGCGAGACACCGGACTTGGCGAGGTGGCCCAATTCAGGCCGGGTCAGTGCTTTTTCCTTCACTTCGCCATAGCCGATTTGAATAGCCGCATAGCCATCGGTTTCCGGTGACTTGATCTGGGTCACGGGACAAGGGCCAGCTTGGACCACGGTTACGGGGATCGCAAGCCCTTCCTCATCAAAGATCTGGGTCATCCCCAGCTTGGTGCCAAGTAGACCTGTAGACACAGCAACTGAACTCCCAACGTTTGTGGACACATCGCAATTGGAGCCAGGGTTTGGCTCCGGGAAACAAGACAGAATATCCTCATCTCAAAAGCCAAGACGCGTTGAGATTGGATGCGGCTTGTTTTTTGGGTTCCGGGTTTGGAACAGTGTTAGCTGAAACTACGGGCAGCCCGAGCCGGGACGAGCCGACGATCGCGGCGAAACGAACCGACACTGTTGCCTAACATTTAAGGGTTAGGCTCTACCCGCTTCCAGAGACTTGACTGGTGAACCAGCAGTATCTCCAGAACGAGAGATTCAGATAGGGAGGCGTCTGGAACAGCTTTAAGCTCTTGTAAGCTAGCGTTCTTGCGCCTCGCTTGGGAACCCGACTGACTGGCGGCGAACTCGCGGGTGCTTGGGCTGCTCAGGAATTAAACTGAGTCTCCCTGGGCGAGTCATGCAGACAACCGATTCGGGTTTGTTTGCAGACAGACTTTTCATTATAGAGTCTGGTGTTACCACAGCGACAAAATTTTTTTTGCGCGGAATCTTGCAATCCCTGGCAATTGGGTATCCGCAGATACCAAACTTGCCCACTCTTTGGCAACAGCTCCCCATTGTAGGCGATCGCGTTCCGTCTTGTCCAGGGTTCGATCGGGATTTTGGGCAGGGATGCGGCCAAGGTCCTTAGCGAATCGTGGGTTGGTCAGAACTATAGCCATCGTCATTCAGGTTAGGACAAGGGGCTTAAGCCCCTTGTTGATCACAGCCTTGGCACTGTCCTAATGGGCGTGACGACTGCTATATGCCATGCAGCAGTCGTGCTCAGGCGTCAACCCCATTCAGCGATTCTTGATCGGTTGACAGGTTAGGGCGGGGCGCAGCCTCCCTGCCCCTTTAGGGCGGGAAGGGTGTCAACGACGACAATTATCGCAGTGGCCACACCGGAACTCGGTGGCCATCGTGGTGAAGCCAAAGGCCCGCAGTAAAAACTGCCATCGACAGTCACGGGTCCGGAAATAACGGATGAGTTCGGTATGGGCTGTGCCAATCCCCGGCGGTATCTGCTGAGGACCGGGCTGCAAGCGGTAGTGAAAGGGATCGGGCCAGTGCAGTTGGCCGGTGCTGTGTAAAATGGCGAGGGCGATCGCGGCGTCTGGGAACTGTTGTGTGATGGCCTGGATATTGCCTTGGGGCGGCAGTTGGCGCATGAGTTGGGTGGCTTGGTGCTGCCGTGCGCGCAGGCGATCGAGGAAAAACTGCTGGCGTTCCTTATCTTCCGAGTCCAGCCAGCCCGTGGGTTCACTGATCAGGGCTAAGGCCGTGGCCGGCTGGCCATCCCGGCCCGCACGACCCACTTCTTGCACATATTCGGACAGCAGTAAGGGGGGATGGAAATGGGCCACCCAACGCACATCGGGTTTATTGATGCCCATCCCAAAGGCCGAGGTGCAGACCACAAAGGGAAGTGTGCCACCCAGCCATGCTTGCTCCAACTGACGGCGTTGTTGGGGGGCTAACCCGGCATGGTAGGCCGCCGTGGTTAGCCCGTGTTGATTGAGGCGATCGGCCAGACTCTGACTGTCCCGCCGCGTGCGGACATACACCAGTCCCGTTTGCTGGGGATGGGCGTGGATGAACTGGCGCAGTTGGTGGTAGCGTCCCCGGGGGGTCCATGTTACCTGGGTTTTCAGCGTCAGGTTAGCGCGATAGGGATTGATCAAAAAAGTCTTGGGACTCGCTAGTTGCAGCACCTCCCGAATCACCGCTTGGGCGTGGGGGTTGGCGGTGGCGGTGAAGGCGGCGATCGGGAACTGGGTCCCTGCGGGTTTGCTTTGTAGCAAAGCGGGGCGCACGGCCCCCAAACGACGATAGGCAGGTCGGAAAGTATCGCCCCACTGCACTAAACAATGGGCCTCATCCAGGATCAAACCATTGATTTGTACTTGGGGTTGACTCAGGACCTCCCAAACTGGGGGACTCAGTAACGTTTCAGGCGAAAGATAGAGCAGGCGTAATTGTTGCTGTTGGATCGCTGCTAGGGTACGACCGCGATCGCCCGTAGCCAGCTCGCTGTGTAGGAGGGCAGCGGGTAGGTGCCGTTGCCGGAGTTCCTGCACTTGATTTTCCATCAAAGCCACTAGGGGCGATACCACGAGCGTCAATCCTGACTGCAACAAGGCAGGTAGTTGAAAGCAAATCGACTTACCCCCACCCGTCGGCATCACAATCAGCGCATCCTGGCGATCGAGCAAACATTGAATCACCTCACCCTGGGGGGTCCGAAATTGCTCATAGCCCCAAACCTGTCGAAACGCAGCCTGAACTTTCCCCCAGTCCGTGGTTACTCCCGGTTGCATGGCGATACACCCCAATCATTATCTAGCGGTCGGTTTTGTAGATAAGGGTTCCCGCTACGGGCGATCGTCACACGCTTCGGCCTGGATCTTTACCAAAGCTTTAAGCAACTATAAGTACCCCGCCGCCTGTCTGAAGCCGAAGCAATCCTGTTAGGGGCATCAGCACTCAGCTATAGCCTGCCGGGATGTTCCCGATCGGGAGAGGCTGAGGGGCAGGCTAAGGGCTTTGGTGGCTGCCACCCCATTCAACAACTGGTTCTACGAGGACTCCCCCTAAAAACCCCCTAATAGGGTGACGAGGGTAGCCAGACAAAATAGACTAAACCCCAGGAACACAATCAAAGCATAGGGGGCATGATTGATCTCATCGAGATATTGATTAACCTGCTTATCGGATTGATCAGGCTGCCAGATCATTGGTTTCATATTGTACGCCTCGCAAAAACGACTTAGCATTGCGCAAAATACCTATTTTTGACTAAAAAGATAGGTATTCCGACGTTGATTGCATCCTATCACATTGATTAAATGACCGTTTTAGCAGAACGCGATCGAGACATGAAAATTAATTTGAGTATCGAGAATTTGGCATTTTTGGGGCAGCGAAACGAAAGGATTCTTTAGGATAATAAACATAACTTTATTCAAGGATAATAAACATAACTTTATTGACGATCGTACGCCCACCCACGATCAAGAGGAAGATAGTTAGGCGGATTGCGACACCTTAGAGGTTGTTTTAAAAGGGGGATCGCGGTTAAAACCGCGACTACGAACCTTGACGTGTGGCTGTCCTAAGGGCTGCTTGGCGTTTGTAGTGGCGACTTCAGTCGCCAAAACGACTGATTTCTAGACTGTTCAAACACCCTCTTATAGTAATTGTCATCACCTTAGGGCGGATCGAAGCGTGATTCTTCCCATAGCGCATCCACAGAAGGAAGCGTATTAGCGCCAACGGTAATCGGTTGACAAAGCTGACGCTCCTGGCCAGAGAGATAGGGATTAGTTCGGAGGTAATCCTGCACCCAGAAGCACCCCCTAGTCATCAAAACCTCTAGATTATCAAAGCCCTTGAGGTCCCAAATGAGGACCGTGCGATCGTTACCCGTGGCAATCAGCGATTGCCCATCCTGACTAAAGTCAATACTATTAATCCCCTCAGCCTGTCCGTACAGAGTCGTAATCAAAGTACCATCCAAGTGCCATAGCCGAATCGTGCCATCATAACTAGCGGTCGCCAAAGTAGGCTGCTGGGGATGGAAAGCCACGTCGTAAACCCCATCGCTGTGACCCTCCAAGGTCACCAGAACCCGATAGGTGTTTAAGTCCCAAATCTTAGCAGTGTTGTCGTAACTGGCAGTCGCTAGCTTCTGCCCATCGGGGCTAAAGGCTGCACTGAGCACCCACCCACTATGGCCGCTCAAGGTTGCGATCGGGGTGCCATCTAACCGCCACAGTCGCACCGTATTATCCCAACTGGTCGAGGCAAGCCGTTGGCTATCGGGGCTAAACGCAACACTTAAGACTCCCTGACGATGGCCATTGAGAGTACGCAGGGGTTGTCCCGATGATGACCAAAGCCGTACGGTTCCATCCTCACTGCCGGAGGCAATCGCTTGCCCATTAGGACTGTAGGTCGCTTCATAGACGGGAGCCATATGACCCGCCAAAGTTTTCAGCGACTTTCCCGTGCGATCCCAAATCTGGACCGTGCGGTCGGAACTGGCGGATACCAGGCGTTGGCCATCAGGGCTAAAATCAACGCTCCAGACCAGCGATCGGTGTCCCCGCAGGGTTTGGAGTAAGCGGCCCTGGCGGGTCCACAGCTTAATCGTTTGGTCCGCACTGGCCGACGCGAGTAGCTGATCATCGGGAGCCATATTGGCATCCAACACCTCGGCTTGATGATCCTGAAGCGTAACAAGGTGGGGGCGATTTAAGACCCAGAGCCGGACCACCCGATCGCCGCCCGCCGAGGCCAAGTGGTGACCATCGGGACTAAAGCTTAGGCTGCGGACTTGGGCGCTATGGCCTACAAGAGTAGTCAACAAGCGACCATCCAACCGCCAGAGATAGACTTTTTTGTCTGCCGTGGCCGCAGCCAAAGTTTGACCATCGGGGCTGAACTGGACTTGGTAGACTAGGTTACTACCCTGGCGCGCTTGGTCTTTAAACTCAAAACTGCGAATAAAACGCCCATCCAGGTGCCATAGCCGAATCGTCTGATCCCAGCTTGATGAGGCTAGGAGCGGAGCCTTGGGGCTAAGGCTGAGGCCACTGACCCGTCCCTGGTGCCCCATCAGACGTTGGGTGGGTGCAGCGGGGAACCGCCCTTGGGGTGGGCGTCGCCGCAGGTGAATGCTGCCACTATCGTCGGCTGAGGCTAACAGTTGTCCATCGGCAGACACTTGAATTGCCCGAATTGGCGCAGAGTGGGCAGCGAGCGTTTGGACCAAAGTTCCCGGCGCTCGGGCGGCCTCCCCCTCGCCCAAGCGCCAGAACTGCAAGCTGCCATCCTGACGACCCACCACAAGCAAACCATCGGGAGTCGTACCCAAAGCCGTTACGGGCGTACTCTGGTTCCCTAGGGACTGGAGTAAAGTGCCATCTCGTTGCCATAGGTAGACACGGCCATCATCACTCCCGGAAGCCAGCACCTGACTATTGGGGGTAAAGACGATCGCCGTCGCCTGGGCTGCATGTTGCTGGGACATAGGGATCGGTTTCCCGTCTGGTTGCCAAAGGCGAACCGTATGATCCGCACTAGCCGAGGCCAGCAGGCGGTTATCGGGACTAAAGCTGACACTCCAAATCACCCCCGTGTGCCCTTCGAGGCGATTGTGCTCACGGACCCAGAATAACGCTTGCTGCAACGCTGTAATAACTTGCGATCGCAAGCGGGGCTCGGCAGTTAACTCCCCACTGTTCTGGAGCAATACCCCGGCCCGGATGCCCTCTAGCAAAGCATCAAAGTATTGATTGGACAGGAACAAAGCTTCCGCCGTGCGGCTGCGGGCCTTTAAGTAGAGGCGTTGGGTGTGGAGGCGCAGGTGATCGGCCTGGGTCCGGTTAGCTTCCGCTTGCCGAAACAGACGAAAGCTCGCTAAGCCCAACCCCGTCATCACCGCAAGGAGCAAACTGATCACCGTCAACCCAATCCGTTGATGCTGGAGGGCTTGCATCTGACGATGCATTTCCGCATCCCGCTGGCCTGCTTCAATCCGGGCGCTCTCTAAAATGTACTGGGTTTGCAGGGTGGTAGGTGGTGGTTCTTGATGGGTGCCAACATCGAGAAATTCCTTAGCTGTGGCCAGATCATGCCCCCGCAGCAGATAGCTGGCATCCCGCTGATGCCGATCCCACTCTAGGGCGCGAACCAGCAGGCGGGTGTGCTGGCGCAGGTAGTCCAGATCCGTGTCAAGGGTGCGGAGCAGGTTTTGCAGCGAGGTCTCGAAGTTATCCTGCGATCGCATAAATATCCAATTCAACCGGGCCAGGGCAGGATGGACCTCTTGGGGGTTGACATCGCGATAGACGATTGGGATCAGGCGCTTATGTTGGTTTGCCGCGTGGTCAATTTCCTCCGAACAAACCTGCGATCGCACCGAATCAGGACTCAGGATGGCAATAAAGGTATCCGCTAGCTCAATCCCCTGCTGAATTTCCTGCCACCAGTCCGTCGCCAGGGGAATACTTTCCCAATCCACCCAAACGCTGCGCCCCTGCTGCTGAAGGGCGCGATAGAAGGTTTCAACAAACGCCTTGTCTCGACGGGAATAGGAGATGAAAACATTGGCAACTTCGGGTTTGCGATCGAGAATTTCCCAAACATCCTTGGGAATCTGCCGCCCTGCCTTAGGTGCTAACCGCACCCGGTAGTAGGTGGTCTGATCGCGATCGATCTGCTGCACAAGCCCCTGCTGGACAAGTGGTTCTAGGAGTCCCTGGACCTGATCAGGTACTTGCTTGAAGTGGTCACTAATCGTGATTAAATTAACTTCCCGCTGTCGTAGGAGCCAACGCACTAGGGACTGCTGTGCCGGCGCGAGGGATAGGAGATCGGCTGGTCGTATACCCGCAACCGGGGTTTCTGAAGGGTCGAGGACATTCTGACTCATGGCACTATTCTCCACACCCGATCAAGCCCCCGTTGGGTATTAAAGATAGATTGCCTCAATTTATACCATTGCAGCCAGATGGAACTCTGCCCAGAACCGAGATTTACATCTCTTAACCACTCATAAAAATTGCCCATTGAATGCACCCAACAGAAAGTTGATTAACTGTCATTACCAGGGAAAGACCAAGGGAGACATAAACTCAGGAGATGCTCCTGCGGAGATGCTACGTGAACCCAAAATAGGGGTGGGGTAGGCATCCTGCCTGACACTAACAATGGGTTAGGAAGAAGACTCTAGTTCAGCCTTGGTATCCAGTAGATCAGGAGGGGCAAGCGGGGAAGTTACCGTTGGGACAAGCGCCTGCCGCTGGGACGGGAAACTGGCCTTCCCTGCTGTGGCCGCTGCTGTGGTCATGAGGACGGTGGGAGAGACCGCAGGGCTGGGTTCGTTCGACTCATCATTCCCTTGCTCTTGTACGACTTCAGTGATAAAGACATCAAGATCCTGCTTAATCAATTGTTCCACCCGTGTCGAAAAAGCGGGATAAGCTGCTTTATGGCAGGAAACTTGTTGATAGGAGCCGCTGAGTTGTAAAAACTGCCAGCCTTCACTTTTGAGCATTTCGGCAGTTCGACGGTAGTGACGCCAGCGGGTCCCAAATTGGAAAAATTCTTCGATCGCGGCACTCAAGGTTACGCTTAAACTTAGTCCAGCTAAACTTAAGGGGAACCAGCGGCGGAAAGATTGGTTAATCTGGTTATTCCCAAAATCTCCCACGTTTAAGGACACTAATGCCGTTAGGACTACCCCGCCGATAATATTCAGCAGACGCAAGCGATAGTAATAACTTTGTACCTGATTGGCCTTACGCTCCATCCAGAGGACCTGATCCAACCAGCGGCCCCGAATCGCTTTTTTCTGAAGGTCAGAGAGGTCGAGGGTGTCGATCAGTTCCCCCATCTCCTGTTGGACGCTTTCCAAATAGGAAGAGCTTGTCGCCATGATTTACTCCTTGGTAGTTAGCATACCCCGCAAGGTTGTCGCGAGTACTGCCGGGTCTTCGTGTAACTCAATGCTCTGTAGCAGACCCGATGCCAGCAGGGGGACAACGCGATCGTCATTAACGGCTTCGCCCCGCAGGGCTGCCGCCAGAACATCAGCGGCCCGACCACTCCCGGCAATGATGAGGGTGGGCCGATGGACCCGCACACTTTCGGCTACATCTTTCCAGGACACCTCCCCCCCATTGATCAAAACCGTCACCGAGGGATGGGCCGTGGCAATCACACTGGCTAGGTCAGCAATCCAGGCCGACTCATCCCCCCAGGCACACCCCGGCACCAGTAAACAATGGCTATGGTTGAGTTCAATGTCTGCCGCATCGTCACAGGGAGGAGCCGCATTAGGCAGATCTACCAACCCTGCTGGGATTACCCCTACCAAAGGGAAAGTGCAACCGATCGCCCGTCGGGCCTGCCCCATTAACCGCATGACCCCAGCATCGGTGCCACCATCAATGACCACCAGATCCAAGTCTTGTGCTAGGGGGGCAAGGGCCTGGGTAAAGAGCGATTGCACCCGTTGCAAATCAGCGTCAGAGAGTTTGCTGGCTCCCCCCACAATGACCAATACGGGGCGAGAGCGCTCGATGCCCAAGCTCGGTGGTATTGTCGATAGGTCTACCCCACACTCTAAGTGAAGTATTACGGGACCCAGGCTTTCGAGCGTTGACATTTCCGAACTCTGATCCCCAAATACGATTGAGATTCATTGTACCGGTATTCCTCAACATCAGGGGTAGAGCCAATTGACTGAATATTGTCCAAATTGACTGAGTATTTGAGTATATTAACCGACTATTTGAGGGCACATTGAAAAAATAAAATAATTTTGTCGAGTCGGTATCCTGTCTACCATTAATTCAGAGTAGGCATCCTGCCTGCTGCCAGTGAGATATGAATCAGCCTGCCTGCATCGGGGCAAGACTAACAGGTGAAGCGGGTTCCCAAGCCGACCAAATAAAAACTTTTGCAACAGTTTGCCCCCGCCAAAAGTCCGGTAACGCTCAAAGTTCTGACAATTTCCTTAAGAGTTGCCCCCGATCGGGTGGCTCATAGCAAAATTCAGACTAACGATCGCTGTCCCCCCGTCGGGCGGGGAGGGCTTTGATCAGCACTGTCGGGCAGCAAGCAGCAGCATGAATAATCA
Source organism: Trichothermofontia sp. (assembly GCF_053493415.1). Taxonomy (NCBI): domain Bacteria; kingdom Bacillati; phylum Cyanobacteriota; class Cyanophyceae; order Leptolyngbyales; family Trichocoleusaceae; genus Trichothermofontia; species Trichothermofontia sp. The sequence continues at coordinate 25,347 of NZ_JBRCAD010000002.1, forward strand.
ATACGCGCCAGTACAACAGGGTTTATACGACCCCCAGTTTGAGCACGATGCCTGTGGGGTGGGCTTTGTGGTCCACATGAAGGGCCAGAAATCCCATGCGATCGTCGAGCAAGCCCTGACGATCCTGGTCAACCTGGAACACCGGGGAGCCTGTGGCTGTGAGCCAAATACGGGTGACGGGGCCGGGATCTTGATGCAGATGCCCGATCGCTTCATGCAAAAGGCTGCGGCTGCTGCTAACATCACCCTGCCTGCACCGGGTCATTATGCCGTGGGTCTGGTCTACGCTTCCCCCGATGCCGCTGCCCGTGCCCAGGGGCGCAAAGTCTTCGAGGATTTGGTGAGCAAGGCCGGTCAAACCGTCCTGGGTTGGCGCGATGTCCCCACCGATAATTCCATGCTGGGGGATACGGCCAAGGCCAGCGAACCCTTCATGCAGCAGGTCTTTATCCAACGCAGTCCCGATCTTGTCGATGACCTGGCCTTTGAGCGCAAACTCTTCATCCTGCGCAAGCAAGCCCACACCGCCATTCGCACGGCCCAAATTGATCCCTACTGGTATCCGGCCAGCCTTTCCTGTCGCACCTTGATCTACAAGGGGATGCTTACGCCCCTACAAGTGGGCCAATACTACGCCGATCTGCATGATCCGGACATGGAAAGCGCCCTCGCCCTGGTCCACTCCCGCTTCAGTACCAACACCTTCCCCAGTTGGGAGCGATCGCACCCCTACCGCTACATCGCCCACAACGGCGAAATCAATACCCTGCGCGGCAATATCAACTGGATGCACGCCCGCCAATCCCTGTTTGAGTCGGAACTGTTTGGCGATGATCTCAAGACCGCCCAACCGATCATTAATATTGAGGGCAGTGACTCCGGGATTTTCGACAACGCCCTGGAACTGATGACCCTGGCGGGCCGATCGCTGCCCCATGCGGTGATGATGATGATCCCGGAACCGTGGACGGCCCACGAGTCCATGAGCGACGAGAAAAAGGCGTTCTACGAATACCACTCCTGTCTGATGGAACCCTGGGATGGTCCCGCCTCGATCGCCTTCACCGATGGCACGATGATCGGTGCCATCCTCGATCGCAATGGGCTGCGACCGTCGCGCTACTACGTCACCAAGGACGATCTGGTGATCATGGCCTCGGAAGCTGGCGTATTGCCCGTGGAGCCGGAGCGGGTGGCCCAGAAGGGGCGGCTGCAACCGGGGCGGATGTTCCTGGTGAATATGGAGGAAGGGCGGATTATCGCCGATGAAGAACTCAAACAGGCGATCGTCACCCAACATCCCTATCGGCAATGGCTGGATCAATACCTGGTGGATCTGGCGAAACTCCCCGATGGGCCAAGTGTTCAGGACTTCGACCCGATTCCCCTGGTACAACGGCAGACGGCTTTTGGCTATACCTTTGAAGAGTTGCGCCTGCTCCTGACCCCGATGGCGCGGGATGGGGTGGAAGCCGTGGGATCAATGGGGACGGATACGCCGCTGGCGGTGCTGTCCGATCGCCCGAAGCTGCTCTATGACTATTTCCAACAACTGTTTGCCCAGGTGACCAATCCCCCGATCGACTCGATTCGGGAGGAAATTATCACTTCGGCGGAAACCACGATCGGCTCCGAGCGCAACCTCCTCAAACCGGAGCCGGAAAGCTGCCACCTGATTAAGCTGAAAACCCCGATCATCAGCAATGCCGAACTGGCGAAGCTCAAGGCGGTTAGCAACGACGGTTTCAAAGCCGTGACCTATTCGATCCTGTTCGATCCCAAGACCGGAGTACAGGGACTAGAACAACGCTTGGATGATATCTTTGCCCAGGCGGATCAGGCGATCGCCGACGGGGTGAATTTGATTATTCTGAGCGATCGTGGGGTTAACGCTGAACAAGCCCCGATCCCGGCCCTCCTTGCCGTTGCCGGTTTGCACCACCACCTGATCCGGGCGGGGACGCGCACCCGTGTGGGTATCGTGTTGGAGTCGGGGGAACCGCGTGAGGTGCATCATTTTGCCACGCTGATCGGCTATGGTTGCGGTGCGATTAACCCCTACCTCGCCTTTGCAACCCTGGATGACCTGATCAAAGAGGGATTGCTGCTCAATGTGGACTATGCCACGGCCTGCAAGAACTACATCAAGGCGGCAACCAAGGGCGTGATCAAGGTGGCCTCCAAGATTGGGATTTCGACGATCCAGAGCTATCGCGGGGCGCAAATTTTTGAAGCAATCGGTCTGAATCGATCGGTGATTGACAAATACTTCACCTGGACAGCCTCCCGTATTGAAGGATCGGATCTGGCCGTTCTCGCGACGGAAGCGGTCCTGCGGCACAGCGCAGCGTTCCCCGATCGCCCCAGCAATGGCCATACCCTCCCCGTGGGTGGTGAATACCAGTGGCGCAAGGATGGGGAAGCCCACCTGTTCAGCCCAGAAACGATTCATACCCTGCAACAGGCGGTGCGCACGAATAACTACGACTTGTACAAGCGCTATGCGTCCCTGGTGAATGAGCAAAACCAGAAGTTCTTTACCCTGCGGGGGTTGCTGCAATTCAAACCGCGCCAACCGATCCCCATCGAAGAAGTCGAACCCGTTGAGGCGATCGTGAAGCGCTTCAAAACCGGGGCGATGAGCTACGGCTCCATCTCCAAGGAAGCCCATGAAAGTTTGGCGATCGCCATGAACCGGCTGGGCGGCAAGTCCAACACGGGTGAAGGCGGCGAAGATCCGGAACGCTATACCTGGACCAATGAGCAGGGGGATTCCAAGAACAGTGCGATTAAGCAGGTGGCCTCCGGTCGCTTTGGTGTCACCAGTCTTTATCTCTCCCAGGCGCGGGAACTTCAGATCAAGATGGCCCAAGGCGCAAAGCCAGGGGAAGGTGGGCAACTGCCTGGTCGCAAGGTTTATCCCTGGATTGCTAAGGTGCGCCACTCAACCCCCGGTGTGGGTCTGATTTCGCCGCCGCCCCACCACGATATCTATTCGATCGAAGATCTAGCAGAACTGATCCATGACTTGAAAAATGCCAACCGGGAAGCCCGTGTTAGCGTCAAGTTGGTGTCAGAAGTGGGGGTCGGGACGATCGCGACGGGGGTTGCCAAAGCCCATGCGGATGTGGTGCTGATCTCCGGTTTCGATGGCGGTACCGGGGCCTCACCCCAGACCTCGATTAAACATGCCGGGTTGCCCTGGGAGTTGGGACTGGCGGAAACCCATCAGACGTTAGTCCTGAATAATTTGCGATCGCGGATTGCGGTGGAAACCGATGGCCAGATGAAGACGGGGCGGGATGTGGTGATCGCAACGCTGTTGGGGGCAGAGGAATATGGCTTCTCAACGGCCCCGCTGGTCACCCTCGGCTGCATCATGATGCGCGTGTGCCATTTGAACACCTGCCCTGCTGGGATTGCCACCCAGGACCCGCGTCTGCGCAAGGACTTTATCGGTGATCCGGAGCATACGGTCAACTTCATGCGCTTTGTTGCCCAGGAGGTGCGGGAATGGATGGCCCAGTTGGGCTTCCGCACGATTAACGAGATGGTGGGCCGCACCGATGTTCTAGAGCCGAAGCAAGCAATCGATCACTGGAAGGCCAAGGGCATTGATCTGTCCAAGATTCTTTACCAGCCGGAGGTGGGGCCAGAGGTTGGTCGCTATTGCCAGATGCCCCAGGATCATGGGCTGGACAAGTCCCTGGATATGACGGTGCTGCTGGATCTGTGTAAGCCGGCGATCGAGCGTGGCGAAAAGGTCAAAGCCACCCTGCCAATCAAGAATACGAACCGTGTGGTCGGGACGATTCTGGGCAATGAGATCACCAAGCGCCACTGGCAGGGCTTACCGGAGGATACGGTGCATCTCCACTTCCAGGGCAGCGCGGGTCAAAGTTTCGGCGCATTTGTGCCCAAGGGGGTAACGCTGGAACTGGAGGGTGATGCCAACGACTATCTGGGTAAGGGCCTCAGTGGCGGCAAGATTATCGTCTATCCCCCGGCAGGATCAACCTTTGTCGCCGAGGAAAATATCATCATCGGCAATGTGGCCCTCTATGGGGCTACGGGCGGAGAAGCCTATATCAGCGGTATGGCTGGGGAGCGCTTCGGTGTGCGCAACTCTGGCGTTCATGCCGTGGTGGAGGCGGTCGGTGATCACGGCTGCGAGTATATGACGGGGGGAACCGTGATTGTCCTCGGTGCGACTGGGCGCAACTTTGCCGCTGGCATGAGTGGCGGCATAGCCTATGTCCTGGATGAAACGGGGGATTTTGCGACGCGCTGTAATACACAGATGGCGGATCTGGAAACGCTGACGGACCCGGATGAAATTGCCGAAATTCGAGAGCGCATCCAACGCCATGTGGACTATACCGGTAGTAAGAAGGGGACGCGGGTGTTGGCAAATTGGGAGGTAATGGTGCCTAAGTTTGTCAAGGTGATGCCTCGTGATTATAAGCGGGTATTGCAGGCGATTAAGGAGGCGCTGGCGTCGGGTCTCAGTGGTGATGCGGCACTGGATGCGGCGTTTGAAGCGAATGCCCGTGATGTGGCTCGGATTGGAGGCAGTTAGGAAACCACAAAGGCACAAAGAACGCCAAGAAACACCAAGGGGCAACATCCTGTAGGGGCGGGTTTTCTAGAGAGGTTCAAGGGAACCCAACCATCTTGATAAACCCGCCCACGCCCACCGCATATCCTCTCCCGTCCTAAATCTTGATAAACCCACCCCCCCCAGCGAATATCCTCTCCCGTCCTACAATCTTGATAAACCCGCCCACCCTAACGAATCATTCCTCGTCTTAACCCTTCCCATCCCCGATCGTTCAATGGTACAAGCACCACCCAAGACCATATCACTAGGGACGTTTCTCGAATTGCCGGAAACCCAACCAGCGAGTGAATATATCGCGGGGAAGGTTGTACAAAAGCCCCTGCCCAAGGCCCGTCATTCCCGCTTGCAAAGTAAACTCCTGGAGGCTATTAACGCGATCGCGGCAGAACGCAAAATTGCCTATGCCTTTCTAGAGTTGCGATGTACCTTTGCTGGATACTCAATTGTGCCGGATATTGCCGTCTTGCGATGGGAACAGATTGAATTTAATGCAATGGGTGAACCCGTTGACGATGTTCGCAGAGCGCCTGACTGGCAAATCGAAATCCTATCCCCCCAACAAAGTCCGAACCGGGTTATGGGTGACCTTCTCCATAGTCTGAAGCAGGGTTGCCAATTAGGCTGGCTCATTGATCCCGACGATCGCTCAATCCTCGTCTTGCAACCCAATCGACAACCGACCCTATGCTATGATCTAGATTCCTTACCGGTTCTGAACTCGATTGAACTCAACCTCACCGTTGCAGAAATTTTCAACTGGCTAATTATGCAAACCTAGGGAAATCAAGACTATGAGCAGTACAACCATTGTTAACCCCAAAGCCTATATTGAGGATGTTGAAGGCTGCTATCGGATTGTTGGTAAGCGAGTCTCTCTGGATTCGATTGTCTATGCCTTCTCAGAAGGCCAATCCCCGGAAGCGATCGTGCAATCGTTTCCTGTTCTAACCCTAGAAGAAGTCTATGGCGCGATCGCGTTTTACCTGGCAAATCGTGAGGCGATTGATGCCTACATTGCCGAAGGTGAAGCCCTATTTGAAACCTTGAGGCAAGAAGCTAGGGAGAAAAATCGTGATTTATACGAGAAGATCTTTCCTGAAAGAATGCAGTGCGTATAACAATAATGCGTATAACAATAAATTGATCAATTAGAACTCGAAATCATCTAAGTTTGTTAGAATAATTTAGCCAGTGAATCAAGTTTCGCCCATGAAAGTCAAAACCATTATTCATCCCGCAGAAGAAGGGGGGTATTGGGCCGAAGTCCCCGCCCTTCCAGGCTGTGTTACCGAAGGAGATTCCCTAGAAGAAGTCATGCGTAATTTGGAGGATGCCATTGAAGGCTGGTTGAGTGTCGCCAATAGCCTCAAGGAAGCTGCACCCACCGACCACAATTGACTGAAGCAGATTTATCCTAAATAACTGTTTGACCAAGCTTATAAAGCAACGCTAGACCACCCGATCGGACCATCATCATTATGGGAAAACCAACTGGCTTTCTTGAATTTGCCCGCGAAGTCGCCGCCGAACTCGATCCCCGCGATCGCATTCGCAACTGGGATGAGTTCCATCTACCCCTACCCGAAGACAAACTTCGCACCCAGGGCGCACGCTGCATGGACTGTGGCACCCCCTTCTGCCACACGGGCATCACCCTTAGTGGCATGGCTAGCGGTTGCCCGATCAATAACCTGATTCCCGAATGGAATGATCTCGTCTACCGGGGCCTCTGGCGCGAAGCCCTCGATCGCCTGCACAAAACCAACAACTTCCCCGAATTCACGGGTCGTGTCTGTCCGGCTCCGTGTGAAGGCGCTTGTGTCTTGGGTATTCACAATCCCCCTGTTACGATCAAGGAAATCGAACACGCCATTATCGATAAGGGTTGGGAAGAAGGTTGGATTGAACCCCATCCTCCAGCGAAACGGACGGGGAAAAAGGTCGCGATCGTCGGTTCCGGTCCCGCTGGCCTTTGTGCCGCTGCGCAACTGAATACGGCAGGCCATTGGGTGACGGTCTTTGAACGGGCCGATCGTCCGGGGGGATTGCTCATGTACGGCATTCCCAACATGAAACTGGACAAGGAAAAAGTCGTTCTGCGGCGGCTACGATTGCTGGAGCAAGAAGGCGTTAAGTTTGTCTGCAATACGGAAGTTGGTAAGGACCTTCCCGCTGAACAACTCCTACAAGAATTTGATGCCGTGGTTCTCTGCACCGGCGCGACCCGCCCCCGCGATTTACCGATTCCGGGTCGTGAACTTCAGGGTATTCATTTTGCGATGGAGTTCCTCACGGCTAACACTAAAGCGGTGTTGGATCGTCAGACCAATGGCGGCTTTATCAACGCAGCGGGTAAGGATGTGGTGATCATCGGTGGTGGCGACACTGGCACTGACTGTGTGGGGACTTCCCTGCGTCATGGTTGCCGGAGCCTCGTGCAATTGGAAATCATGCCCAAGCCCCCCCTGGAACGCGCCCCCAATAATCCCTGGCCGGAGTGGCCCAAGATTTATCGTCTGGACTACGGCCAAGAAGAAGCCGCTGCCCAATTCGGTCACGACCCCCGTGTCTATCTCACCACGGCCACCCATTTTGAAGGCGATGCGGATGGTCACGTCAAAGCTGTTCATACCGTCGAAGTTGAATGGAAAAAAGATGAGGCTGGTCGCTTCATTCCTGCCCATATTCCAGGCACAGAAAAAGTGATTCCCGCCCAATTGGTGTTGTTAGCAATGGGTTTCCTTGGTCCCGAACAGCCCTTACTCGATGCTTTGGGATTGGAACGCGATGGCCGCAGTAACATCAAAGCTGAGTATGGTAATTACGCTACCAGTATTCCAGGTGTGTTTGCGGCTGGCGACTGTCGGCGGGGGCAAAGCTTGGTGGTTTGGGCCTTTAACGAAGGGCGCGGGGCGGCACGGGAATGCGATCGCTACCTCATGGGCAGCACGGATTTACCCTAACCTTAATGCCTGCCCACGGTTTGACAAGCCGTAGCAATGTCAACTAGGTAGGTTTGGTCACGATTCATAAATCACTCTAGCTGTAGTTAGAATTTCCTTGCGACGAATCCAGTTAGCGCTTGTTTCAACCGATTTTTTGGTGAGCAAGTCCACTTTTCGGTGGCATAAGTTTTCTAGCTCGTACTGCATATCAACCAAATCCAGAAGGCTAACTTTGGCATTATAAGGCAAAAGGTAAAAGTAAAAAGGCAAAAGTTTTGAAATTTCGTTATTTTTTGTTGTCTGCCCGTCATCGCTCAGATTTCTTCCTTTTGCCTTTTACCTTTTTACTTTTTACTTGATGCAACAATGGCTCCAATGATTTTCACAATTTCTTCTGCTTCAGATTGGAGAGATTGAATTCGACTTTCTGGGAGGATGTCGGTAGCACTCAGTAGTCTGAGCCAGTAGTGGGTTTCACGGGCTTCTTTGCGGGCGATCGCATTTTTACTAATAAAATCTGCTCTGCTTTGCCCTGCCTGTGCTTCCTCTAGGTTGGCACCAATGGAAGTTCCAGAACGGATCAGTTGTTTACTCAAGGTTCTACCCACTCCTGGCGTTTCATCCAAAAACTGACAGACTTTCACAATCCGTACTGCAAACTCAAACGCTCTCTCCCGTATATCTTTCATGGCAAAAGTAAAAAGGTAAAAGGTAAAAGTAACAATAGACGCTTTGCCTTAATCACTAACCATCATCAATTATAGTCCACCTCTCATTCTTTGCTTTTCTCTTCACTTTTTACTTTTGCCTTTTTACTTTTAACTTTTAACTTAACTCGCGGTAGGCATTGAGGGCGGCTTGCTTGGTCTGCTCAGGCACCAGGGGAAAGGTGCTGAGAATATGGGCAAATTCGGTTTCGGTTAGGCCGTAGAGATGGGCAATAATGCCATCCAGTTCTGCCCGCAACTTGGCCCGTTCCGCCTCATCCGTCACCCCCACAATCTCCTCACTTTTGCCTTTTGCCTTTTGCCTTTTGACTTCCTCCAGCAGGTCATCAAACTCTGGCGTGGTGCAGATCAGCTTGGCGGCTCGTTCAACGATTTCCGTAAACCATTGGTCGCCTGCTTGTAGTCGGGGAACTGGGAGTTGATAGATATAAAACATATTAAGATTTTGACTGACTTTTTGTCGAAGTGCAAAATCAACAACAAGACTATTAAATATGGAAATACTAAATAATATCTCTTCTCCATTTATAAAAGAATCTCTTAAAGCAGAAGTGTTGAAAGTTAGGTTAAGCGATGGAAAAAAGGGACAGAATGCAGTATTCTGTCCTCTAACAAATAAAAAATGATGTTCTATGGTAGCCTCATTCCCGAAGCTTGTCAAATTGATCTTGAAGCAGCTTTGTCC
>NZ_JBRCAD010000003.1:0-32044 GCF_053493415.1 Trichothermofontia sp.
GGGAGCGGGGGGGAGGGGCGCTAGACCCGCCATATCCAGAATTTCTGGGATCAACTCCTCCCGTTTCACCGCCATCATGTGGACCCCGTGGCAGAGTTGACGGGCCTGTTGCACCTGTTCAGCGGCAATTTGCATCCCCTCGCGCAGGGGGTGACTCGCAGCAGCAAGGCGATCGATCAGATGCTGGGGAATATGCACCCCCGGTACATTGCGGTTAATAAATTCAGCATTCTTCGCCGATTTCAACAAAAAAATTCCAGCCAGAATCGGCTTATCGACCCCACGGGCGATCGTATTCATGAATTTATCCAGGCGATCGAAGTCGGCGACTAATTGGCTTTGGAAAAATTGTGCCCCAGCGGCTAGCTTGCGTTCAAACCGGCGCTGTAACCCGGACCAACTGGGGGATTGGGGATCAACAGCAGCACCGACAAACAGATCCGTCGCCCCATCCGTGAGGGCATTCCCGTTGATATCGACCCCTTGGTTCAACTGCTGCACCACCTGCAACAGGCGCACCGCTTCGAGGTCAAAGACACTCCGGGCATCGGGATGGTCCCCCGCCTTGACCGGATCACCCGTGAGGGCTAACACGTTGTGAATCCCCAACGCCTGCGCCCCCAAGAGGTCGGCCTGGAGGCCAATCCGATTGCGATCGCGACAGGCCAACTGAAAGATCGGCTCAATCCCCTGTTGCCGCAAAATTGCCGCCGCCGCCAGGGAAGACATGCGCAAAACCGCCCGACTGCCATCGGTGACATTGACGGCATGGACCCGGTTACGCAAACACTGGGCCATTGCGATCATGCGATCGGGGTTTCCCCCCTTGGGCGGCATCACTTCAGCGGTAATCAAAAACTGCTTGGTTTGAACCGCCGTGCGAAAGACTTGGGGATAGGACAGCATGGGGATGGGAATGCGGGTGCGATCGGGATTCAGTTTGTATTCATCAATCAATGCGTGGACCTTCGATCTTAGCCCGGAATGGGGCAGGCTGTCGGTAGGTTGGAGGTGGCGAAAACCGGGCAGCGGTTGTTAACTGAGGTCAGTATGATAGATCTAGATAAATTCAAGAGATTGATCAGGAGACTGCCATGATTGGCCTATTAGTCGCTTGGCTGGTGACCGCTGTTAGCCTATTGATTATTTCCCGTCTGCCGGTGGGGGTAGAAATCGCTAGTATTAGCAAGGCCCTGATTTCGGCGGTTGTCTTTGGGATTTTAAACGCCCTTGTCCGTCCGATCCTGGCCTTCCTGGCCTTCCCCATTACCTTTTTAACCTTTGGTCTTTTTGCCATTGTGATTAACGCCATCATTTTTGGGCTAGCCGCATGGCTCGTGCCGGGATTCCGCCTGAAATGGGGGTTCTGGAGCGCCCTGCTGGGCGCTATCCTACTGGGCGTGATCAATAGCCTGATTTATCACTTCCTGCCGTTTGCGCCCCTGGGTACTTAATTCCCCGGATATTCTGACCCAGTGTTATACCCGACCGAGCCGCTGCCACGGCCAAAACCGCAACCAGGCGCGACCAATGACATTCGCCTCCGGCAGAAACCCCCACACATGGGAATCGTTACTGTTGTTGCGATTATCGCCCATGACAAATAGGTGGTGGGCAGGCACGATCGCGGGTCCCCAGGTATACTCCGGTGGTGCAGCAATATAGTCCTCCTTCAGGGGTTCTCCATCGATGTAGACGTGACCCGCCTTCACCTGAACCACTTGCCCGGCTCGGCCAATGATCCGTTTGATAAAAGCCTGATCGGGACGATAGCCCAAGGTGCGGAGGGCTGGGGGCGGATCGAAGACAACGATATCCCCGGTTTGGGGCGGATGCAGGCGATAGGAAACTTTCTCGACGACGAGGCGATCGCCGGCCAGCAGGGTGGGGACCATTGAATCGGAGGGGATGACCCTGGGTTCCGCCACTAAACCGCGAATGAGAATCGCAAGGGCTAGGGCGATCGCCAGGATTTGCAAATTTTCCCGCTGGCTCTGCCAAAATTTTCGCCACCCGGTGGCTGACTTCGGCGGGGGGGCCGGCACGTGATCGGCGGTGTTGGGGGCAACATTTAGGTTAGGGTCAGAAGGCATAGGCGAGGTTAGGGAAAGGGTAAACGGGAAATCGGCAATCCAGGCGCGATCCAGATTTGCTCAGGCCATCCTCAATGCGCACTCTCCACAGAGACTCAATGCAGCATCTCATCGATCGCGTCGGGGGTTAAATTATCATGCAACACACGGCCATCGCGAAACCAGATAATGCGATCGGCGGTACGCCCCACATCCGGCTCATGGGTCACGACGATGAGGGTAATCCCACTTGCGTTTAACTCCCGGAAGAGATCCAGCACTTCCGCTGTGGTTTTGGAATCCAACGCACCTGTGGGTTCATCGGCCAGCAGGAGCACGGGATGGTTGACAATGGCGCGGGCGATCGACACCCGTTGTTGCTGCCCCCCCGACAGTTGATTGGGGCGATTGTACAGGCGATTCCCTAACCCCACCCGTTCCAAGGCCGCGATCGCCCGTTCCCGCCGTTCCCGCTGGGGCACATTGGCATAGACCATCGGCAGCATCACATTATCCAAGGCGCTGAGTTGGGGCAGGAGGTGGTACTGCTGGAATACAAAGCCGAGCTTGCGGTTACGAATTTGGGCCAGGTCGCTATCGGCCAGTTGGGAAACATCCAGGCCATCAAGATAGTAGCGGCCACTGGTGGGGCGATCGAGGCAGCCAATGACATTCATAGCCGTAGACTTGCCCGACCCCGATGATCCCATGATGGCGCAGTAGGTCCCCTGCTGAATCGTGAGGGAAATCCCATCCAGGGCACGCACCTCCGTATTGCCAGAACCATAGATTTTGCTAATTTCCTCTAGCCGCACGGTCACCGGAGCCGATAAGTCGCCTGGGAAGACGTGACGCGATTCTCCGGTGGAGACGCTGGGCGAGCGCGAGTTTTCGCGCGATGACACGTCACAAGCAGGGGTCCGATCGGGAACCAGCGGGGAAGACGCAGCAAGATCAGAACTCAAGTCCATAATGTTCTGGGGAATGTCCTAGGGAATGTCCGGGGGAGAGCAACCGGGGAGGGCGAGCGTCACCAGGGAACTGGCACATGGCGACCTCCCAATACTCCTATTGTGCCGTTTGTGCCGCAGGATTAGGGGTCTGAGTTGTGAGGGTGGCGGGTGATTGCGCAGGGCAAACGATGCTATCAGAGGTGGACAAATGCTATTCCATTTATGATGATTGTTGTATTCGATCGCGAAGAGGTCCATGCGCAATACTCCGAAACTATGCAGCATGATCAACTGACTGAAGGCAAGATCAGCGCTATTCATCCTCTCATGGTAGGGAGTTCAAACTATGGGGTTAGTTATTCCCGATGAATTTCTACAAATAGCACACATGACTGAAGCCGAACTCAAACTAGAAATTGCTATCCTCCTGCTTCAGCAAAAAAAGATTAATTTGGCTACAGCCAGCGAATTTGCCCATATCAACCAACTCGACCTTAAACAAGTTTTAGGTAGTCGTAAAATCCCCATCTATTACGAGATTGAAGACTTCCATAAAGATCGAATTCGTTTAGAGAACGATGGTGTAGGTCAGCCTCAAGTACACCCTTCCCAAGCTGAAATTCTGCAACGGATTGAACAACGTAGGACCTTCTGCCCTGCCCAATACCACTTGCCTGATACGCTGACCTTGCTTCAGGAAGATCGCGCCCGATGACCGACTCTCTCAGGTGTGTCGTAGATGCCAGCGTCGGCATTAGAAAATTCATTGTCGAGCCATTAACCTCAAAAGTAGATCAGCTTTTTGCTCATCTCAATGATCCAAATGCTCAGCTTTATATTCCAGATTTATTTTACGTCGAATGCACCAACATCTTCTGGAAATATATTCGGGCTGGATTATATGATAGTGCAGAAGCTCAGGCAAATTTAGTGGATCTCAAATTATTGCGCTTTATCTCAACGTCGACGGCTGATCTGATTCAAGAAGCTCTTCCTGTCAGCATCGCTCACGGTATTTCTGTCTATGATGCTTGTTATGTTGTACTTGCCCAACAAAACCATGTTCCCTTACTGACACAAGATCAACGCCTGATCAATACCCTGAAAAATACAGACTTTGATCTCCAGCTATTTTCAGCTTTTGCAATTCCCCCTATTCCATAGGGTTGTCAACATTTACCCAGACCTCTGAAGGAATACCGCCTGTTTAGGCACCTGTCAGGACTCACCCTTTATTCCGGCTTTAGGGTAGAGACTTGGGGCCAGGGGAGACTGCGATCGTGGGCGAGAAGTTGCGCGATCGCAGCGGCACCCCATTGATTTAAGTGGCTCGGATCATCAAAAAATGCGTGATTTTGGGGCCAACGGCGGGCATAGTCGCGAAAATGAAACCCATCCCGGCTGGCTCGCGCCTGCCAGGTTTGGGCAAACTGCTGCTCTGCCCGCGATCGTGTCGCATCTAGATAAATTTCCGTCAGGGGTAAATTTACGAGAACTAAGGGAATTTGCCGAGCGCGACTCAGGGCCAACACGCGATCGAAGGCGGCTGCTTGGGGTCCCCCAAAATTCAAGGCCGCATAGTCACCGTCATAGAGTCCAGCTACCCGTGGATGCTGCCGAAAGTAGGTCGTTGGGTCGAAGCGGTGAGGAATCGCTAGAAAACCGTTAGCATCCAGGGTTGATTTCGCAACTATCCCGCCTGAGGCAGTGGGTGCCAATGCCGTTGCCAATGGCACCGCCAAAGGTGCCCAAGCCAAGCAATCATCACAGGCCAGCAGGTGTCCGGCGGGGACGATGCTACCTGGTTGTTGGCTACTGGGTTGTAGCCGGAGTGGCTCCCCCGTCAGGGAGAGTTGCTGATATCCCGGCGATCGCACGAGTGCTTCGTAGGTGCGATCGCGACGGCCACTGTTGAAAGCCCGTAGCCCATCCGCCCACAGTAATAGCCGAGGCATTGCTGCTGGCGGCAGGATTTGACGCAGTAGCACATCCACTACTTGGGCAGTTGCCCCATTAATGCCTAGGTTAAATACCTGCAAACCTGGCGTGCCTTGGGCAGCTAGCCCCTGTTGAAGCACCTGGGGGTCAATCCCCTGGAGGGCACGCGAACTGCCCACAATCAAAATATCCGGCGGCCCGATCGTCGCCACATAGGATAAATATAGGGTTAACTGCTCATCTAACCGTTGACTGCCAAAGCTGGGAGAGATGAGGGGAGTTGTCCCCCGCGTAGCCTGTTGCTGGGCGTAGAGAAAATTGCGTAGATACTCGTTCTGTTTCTTCTGGGCAAAAAACCAGCGCGGATCATCGCTCTTTAAATGCTGTAACGCCGCGATCGCCCCTAACCAAGCCTGGGCGACCTCAGCCCAAGCTGTAGGGGTTTGGGCCGTTTGGGCGAGGGTCGCGGCGAGGGTTGCCCGTGCCCCAGCCGTGGCCCACGGGTCCTCTACGGATGGCGGCGATGGGTGGGTCTGGGGGGCGGGCGCAATCGTAGCCAGCGATCGCACATCCTGCCCTAACGAGAGGATCGCTGACTCGATGACCGTGCAAGCCCCTAAGCCACAAAGCCCGATCGCGAGTAGCTCAACCTTACGAGGTTGTGGCATCAATCTTCGATCTCCTACTCGATCGCCGCTAAATTCAGCTTGGTTTTTTGTTCCTTTTCACCAAGATTGATTTCTAATTTCTTGAGAAATTCCTGAGTTAACTTAACAAAGACTTTGGCACCCGTGGCACTGGGGTTACTCAACACGATCGGCGTGAAGGTATCAACCGCCTTCGAGACGCTCACATCCTGGGGTACCTGGGTTTTAAAGACCTTCCCTTCTGAAAAATCCGTATGTACCCGCTGCATCACCTGGCGATAGTAACGACTGGTAAAAATGCCCCCGGTCATCGTAAAGACAATGCCCAGAAGTTGGGTGGTCACTTCATCCGTCAGTTGGTGGTTTTGGCGAAGTTGTTCAATTCGACGCTCCAAGAGTTGAATCCCCACCACGGATAGGGGTTCCGGCTTAGCGGGTAAAATATAAAAATCACTACTGACTAGGGCACTGCGGGTCAGCAGGCTATACCCCGGCGCACAATCCAGGACAATAAAATCGTAATCCTTATGGAGCGGTTCAAGGATACGTTGCAAGAGAACCCGCTCTAGACGGTTCCATGCCTGGGCAAAATTATGGTTGGGGTCTTGACTGGCCTTTTCAAATAGGGTTTCGGAGACCAGAAACTCATCGTAGAGATCAATGTCACCGGGCAGTAGATCAAAACCCTTCAGACTACCAATGTAATGGTGAACCACATCGGAAACCGTCGGGCTAGTCGCCGTTCCCTGGCGCACAATTTGATTGACGACGTGCTTGAGGGTGCGTTGTTCCTTGCGCCGTTTGGCAAAGTCTTGGGGCGACATAAGGCTGAGGGTCGCACTAATTTGGGTGTCTAAATCAACCACCAACACCCGCTTTTGGAAATATTTTGCCAAACTGGCCGCCAGGTTAACCGTCAGTGTCGTTTTCCCGACGCCCCCCTTCATATTGGCAGTTGCGATGATATAAGCCATGCGTCCACGGTTCCCAGGGAATACAACAGCAGCCGTTGCGCTGATGTTAGCAAACTTTACCCCCCCTTGCAGCACCCCGACGATCGTGCCCAACCCCCAGAGAATACCCGAAACGCTTGGCAACAGCCCGTGACGCCAAGTTGATAGGTGGGACTTGTCGTCACGGTTGCCGAGACCAGATTCGGCGCGAAGCACAATGCCCGCCCGCCCCTCTGCGGTCTTCCAACCGGCAATGCCTTCGTGGCACACAAGTTGCGTGTAACAGTTTCGTAATATCTTATTGTCATCTTAAATGAATTCATGTCAAGCTAGATGACATCAAAGAATCCCGAAGGGAGTGTGTTATGATTCATCACCTGTCGATCGCCGCCGCCAACCCCAAGCACGTAGCCGATGTCTTAGCCGAACTATGGCAGGGCAAGGCCTATCCCTTTCCGATGTACCCTGACAGCTATATTGCCTTTGCCGGGGATGACTACGGTACTGCGATCGAGGTTTACCCATTGGGCAGTGAGTTAGTCCCTGGTCGCCCCGACTTACCCGCTCTGCAAGCGGAAAATTCCTCGGCCCAATTTACCGCCACCCATGTTGCGATCTCCGTCCCCCTCAATCCGGAGCAAATTGAGCAAATTGCGGCCCGTGAAGGGTGGCAAACCTTACGGGGCAACCGGGGACCCTTTTTCCAAGTAGTCGAGTTTTGGGTTGAAAATCGAGTTTTGCTAGAACTCCTCCCGCCGGAGATGGCCCAGCAATATACGGCTTTTTCTACGCCCGCTAACTGGGAGCAACTCGTTTTGGCTGCGCCTGTTGCCTAGGGGGGTGACCTGGAATGCTAGGCTGATATTGATGTCAACACAGATGACATGAAAAAATCTCCCGACACTGCTGAATCCCCCACCGGATCTGTCCCGGCACAGGCAGAAGTATCGCGTCCACGATCGCGCTCCTACCGGAGTTCCCTGCGGCAACAACAAGCGGCAGCGACCCGCGAATTAATCCTGCGAGCACTCGCTGAACAGTTGGCCGTGGGTGGATTGCAAGAGTTTTCGATCGCCGATGCCGCGCAACGGGCCGGGGTGGCCACACGAACGATTTATCGCTATTTTCCCAACCGGGAGGCATTACTGGACGCCGTGGGTGCATGGGTAGACCAACAACTAGGCGATCTTCCCTATCCGACAACGCCGATGGAAGTGGCGGCACTGGCCGAGCAAGCCTTCCCTCGCTTTGAACAGACAGCCGTGTTGATCCAAGCGTTACTGGTATCCGAATTGGGTAAAAATGTGCGATCGCGTCTACGATCGAAACGGCGGCAAGCGATCGCGACCGCCCTCAGCCCTCTACTTGCTGAGCGAGAACTGGCCCAAGTGATTAAGCGTCATCAAGACCGTGATGAAGACGGCAATCAAGATAGGAGTGAAGATAATCATTCCGATGTAGCGCAGGCGTTAGCTCCAGCCATTGCTGCTGTCATTGGCCATCTAGTCACGGCTGAAACCTGGCAGCATTTACGCAATGAGTTTGGCATCAGCGGTGAGGTATCTGGCCAAGCAGTGGCCTGGGTGATTCGGACGCTCATCACCGCGCTGGCCAACCTCCAGGATGGCTCCGACCTCGCCGATCACACCACAGCCCATCAGGCAAGTCTCCGTTAACACTGGCCCTGTAGCCCGAAAATCCGTAGCTCGAAAATTTCAGTTGTGGGGTAGGCATCCTGCCTGCCAACAAGACAACCAGGACATCCTACCTGCCAACAAGACAACCAGGACATCCTGCCTGCCAGCAAGATAGTTGAGGTGGCTATCCCACGTTCAATATTTATGATCTACTGAAGCTGCTGGTCTGTTATCTCTACAATGGGGGATTGTTAGGTTGGCGTCGAGTTTGCGAGACCCAACTCCTTCACTCGCCTGGTTGGGGCGCATGGCCTTTGAGCCAACCTACTCAATTGCGCTTGATAGAGGACTAGCTAGCTTCGGCTTCTTCGGTCGCTGTACGGATTTCCTGCTTGATCGTCAGGTAGCGGATGACTTCTTCGCTCAGGCGCATGGCCCGCTCCATTGCCGCGATCGCCGCCCCGTTGGCCTTGAAGTTCATCTGCACATAGGTGCCTTCCCGTTGGCGGTTAATTTCATAGGCGAGCCGCCGCCGTCCCCGATGCTGGGTTTCCAGGATTTCTGCCCCGGCATCCCGCAAGAGATTTTGATACTTTTCAATTTCTTGATCCACCTGCGAATCGTTCAAGTCGCCCCGCAGGATGTACATCGTTTCGTAGGCCCACTCTTTACTCATAATCTCAGCAACTCCTTATGGACATAATGGCTTCTGATCTGGCCGGAATTCGGGATCAGGAGGGGATTGACAAACCCGCCCAGCACCCTCGGCACCAATGGCGATCGCCAGCCTCTTCCAGCCGATCGAGAAGCAAGGGTCTTCAATCGTAGCAAATATTAGGATGCAAACACCATGCTCATGGCAGCTATGACCGGTATTGGCTGTAGCCAGCGTAGGCTGTCGGGGTACAATTGCTCTGCGATTAATCAGCGTCAAGTAGTGGGAGAGCTATGGCACAGCGCTATGTCCGGGTTAAATCTGCGGAAGGGCAGGTTTATTATGGGCTATTGCATTTAAACCAAACCGTGCAAGTCCTGGACGCCCCGCCCTGGCTACAAGGACAACCCACCCAATTGGAATTGGCGATGGCTAGCTACCAATTGTTGGCTCCCTGCGCTCCTTCCAAGATTGTGGCCGTGGGGAAAAACTATGTGGCCCATGCCGCCGAGATGGGGAGTGAGGTGCCCAAGTCGCCCCTCCTGTTCCTGAAACCCCCCACCGCGATCACGGCGGCTCAAATGCCCATTCGCCTCCCAGCCCAGTCGCAGCAGGTGGAGTATGAAGGGGAATTGGCCCTCGTGATTGGCAAGCGTTGTACCGACTGTCCGCCGGAGCAGGCCCAGAGCTATATCTGGGGGTATACGATCGCCAACGATGTCACTGCCCGCGATTTACAAAAGCTAGATGGTCAATGGACACGGGCTAAGGGCTTTGATACCTTTTGTCCCCTTGGCCCCTGGATTGTGCGGGAGATCAGCACCGCCGCCCGATTGCAGACGTTCTTAAATCAGGCCCCGGAGCCGGTCCAGTCGGCCAAGATTGATCAGATGGTATTCAGTCCGGAAGTGTTGGTGTCCTTCATTAGCCAGATCATGACCCTGTTGCCGGGAGATGTGATTCTGACGGGAACGCCCCAAGGGGTTAGCCCGCTCAGCCCTGGGGATCAGATCACCGTGGAGATCGAGGGCATTGGTCGGTTGGAGAATCCCGTCATCTCGCGATCGCAGCCCGCAGAAGCGAGCGGGAGCGTCAAAAGCGAATCCTAACAGGCGATCGCCGTCGCCCCACCCATTTGCCCCATCCAGTAAGTTGTGGTGTAGGCATCCGACTAACGAACTTGCATATGGACCGCATCCGACAAGGTCGGAATTTCCGCATAGCGCCCCAAGAGCGATTGGGCTACAGAATAAATCACCGCTGCCATCAGTCCCAGGAAAACCATATTGAACAGGGTTTCCAGAATAAAGCTGCTGCTTTGTAACGCAGGCCCCAGCACACTGAGAATGAGGCTACAAAGAATCACAATAATATCGAGCAGAATCGCCTGCATAGTATTGAAGCGGATAAAGTGGGCAATCCGCTCATTGCGAACTACCAGGAAAAAGAGGGCAAAAAAGATAATTAGCCCCGCAAAGGGAATCCCGCTATAGATCCGTAGCAAGGGTAAGAGAGGGATCAGGATAATCTGGAAAACGGGAAATTCACGGAACAGGTATTGGCCGAAGGCTAGCCCTTCGATCAGGGGTAACAGATAGGGTAAACAAGCAAATATCCGTTCGGGGATAGTGGTACTGCTACGCCAAGTCATCCAGGGGTTCTCCTTTGGCTTCAGGTGACTTCAGGGATTGGCTGCCAGGGGTGAACAAGCACCCAAGGTCTGCCAAGTCTTAAAAATCGGTTCTTCCCGATCCACAGTTGGCACGCCTCATTACCGCCATCATATCAAATTCTTTCCAGGCGGCAGGTGTAGACCGGACGGGTCCCACGGGTACCGTCAAAATAACCTTTCGCAATGCTCGTAGTCACAACCTTAGTCGTTGTCGGCTAAAGCCAGCACGACAAACCCTACAGAATTACTTTTCGAGCGACGGGTCCCCCCCACGGCTCCCCCCAGCGGTGGTGGCCCTATTCGATATTGGCGACCCGGAATCCCATCTCACACTCATACTGTTCAGGTTGGGCTTGGTCTAATTTATGGATCACATGGCCGCACCGTAACTTACCGTGGTGCCAGCGGGGTTGGCCACTCTGATCCGCCAATAGGCAGGCTTGACACACTTGCCTCGGTGGTAAGATTTGGTCGTCCATTACGATGACTAACATCACGAACCTCCCTCTTCCCCCTGTTCTTCCCCCATTGTAAGCACTGATCCCCGTATATATTGGTTTCCTAACATACAACTTCATAGCCTGAACTCGGCAAAAACAGACAATTTCACCGTCTGATCCCAGCCCTTTCACTGCCAGGGAGGAGCATTCAGTTTGGGGTTTTGGGGTTTGAGGGGGTGGGGTGCTGACCCTGTACCTGGGCCGATCGCGGCTCACCCTGATTGGCTGCCAACGCCGGAGAACTCCCGCTGTGTCCAGGGAAAAGGACTATCATAAATCTCGACGATTTATTAAATTCCGATGGGTTGATGCCGTGACGCAGACCAATTTAGACTTCTTAGCTACCACCGATCCGATCGTCGCTGGCTGGATTCAGCAGGAACTACAGCGTCAGCGGGATCACCTGGAACTCATCGCCAGCGAAAACTTCACGTCGGCGGCGGTGATGGCGGCTCAGGGATCGGTTTTGACCAATAAATACGCCGAAGGGCTGCCGCGTAAACGCTACTACGGTGGTTGTGCCTATATCGATGAGATTGAACAAATTGCCATCGATCGCGCCCAGCAACTCTTCGGAGCCGCCCACGCCAACGTCCAACCCCACTCTGGTGCCCAGGCGAACTTTGCGGTCTTCCTGGCACTGCTTGAACCGGGCGATGCGATTTTGGGCATGGATTTGTCCCACGGGGGGCACCTGACCCACGGCTCTCCGGTCAATGTTTCTGGCAAATGGTTCAAGGTCCATCACTACGGCGTTAACCCCAATACGGAACAACTGGACTTTGACCAAATTCGGACCCTGGCCCAGCAACACCGGCCTAAGCTGATCATCTGTGGCTATTCCGCCTATCCCCGCACGATCGACTTTGTCCAATTCCGGGCGATCGCTGATGAAGTGGGGGCCTACCTGATGGCTGACATTGCCCACATTGCGGGTCTCGTTGCCACTGGTCACCATCCCAATCCTATCCCCCACTGTGATGTGGTCACCACCACGACCCACAAAACCCTGCGCGGTCCACGGGGGGGGCTGATTCTGACGCGGGATGCGGAACTGGGCAAGAAATTCGACAAGGCCGTCTTCCCCGGCAGCCAGGGGGGACCGCTGGAACACGTAATTGCGGCTAAAGCCGTGGCCTTTGGGGAAGCCCTACGACCGGAATTCAAAACCTACTCGGCCCAGGTGATTGCCAATGCCCAAGCGATGGCGGCGCAATTACAACAGCGAGGGCTAACCCTGGTATCGGGAGGTACCGATAATCATTTAATGCTGGTCAACCTGCGATCGATCGGTCTCACGGGCAAACAAGCCGATCAACTCATGGGCACGGTCAACATCACCACGAATAAGAACACCATCCCGTTTGATCCCGAATCTCCCTTTGTCACCAGTGGTCTACGCTTGGGGTCCCCTGCGATGACCACCCGTGGTTTGGGAACATCAGAATTTACGGAAATTGCCAATATTATTGCGGATCGCTTGCTTGACCCAGAGAATGAAGCCGTTATGCAGGACTGCCGACAACGGGTGGCCAACCTCTGTCGTCAATTTCCCCTCTATCCGCACTTGACGGTTCCCGTTCCCGCAATGGCTTAAGGATAGAAAATTCGCAAATTGGGTGGCACAAACGGGTCAAACCCAGGTAGACTTTGCTTGGCAGTTTTATACCTCGCTTTTCCCTTGCAGATGCCCATCCAGTTTTATCATCTGGTTGCATTCCTCATCTCCGGTCTCGTTGTCCTCCTGACAACCCCGATCGTGAAAAAGATTGGGCTAAAAAGTGGTCGTGTGGATCTCCCCAATGGACGTAAGGTTCACCAGCGTCCGATGGTGCGACTTGGCGGTGTCTCGATTTTCCTCGGTACCCTCATTGCCCTCCTGGTTATCTGGCGAGCGGGCGGCTTTGGTGTCCTACCCCCAGCTAAGGATTACGAAATCTGGGGGGTCGCGATCGGTGGCATTTGCTTTTTCCTGATTGGTCTGGCTGATGACCTCTTTAACCTATCCCCGTTTGTTCGCCTGTTAACCCAAGTGATGGTGGCCACCTTTGCCTGGAATGCCGGTGTCCAGATTGAATTCCTCACCATTCCGTTTGCCCACGGTAGCCTGGTGGCCTTACCGGACTGGGTGAGTCTGACCATTACGGTGACTTGGTTGGTGGGGATGGCCAACGCCATTAACTGGATTGATGGCTTGGATGGTTTGGCCGCAGGGGTTTCTGGGATTGCTGCCGTGGCTATGCTGATCGTGAGTTTGTTTGTGAACCGCCCCGAAGCAGGTCTCATTGCGGCGGCTTTGGCCGGAGGTCTCCTCGCCTTCCTGCGGTATAACTTCAATCCAGCCCAAATTTTTATGGGAGACGGCGGTGCCTACTTTGTCGGCTTTGTCCTGGCCGGGGTTGGGGTCATTGGACTTGTTAAGAGCGTCACGACCGCCGCCGTGTTTTTGCCCTACCTAATTCTGGCTGTCCCGATTCTGGATATGTCGGCAGTGATTATCGATCGCCTGCGGTGTGGCAAATCCCCCTTCAAGGCCGACAAGCGTCACCTGCACCATCGGCTGTTGAATGCAGGGCTGTCCCATCGACTAACAGTTCTTTTTATATATTCCCTAACCCTATGGGTTGGCACCTTAGCCTTGGCCCTGTCGGGAATGCCCAGCGGTTTTGCCTATGTTGTCGGTGCTACAGCCCTATTAAGCTATATCAGTTGGCACGTGCGTAAACATGCCCGACAACAGAGTAGCTAAAGGTGATGCCGATCCACGAGTGCTGATCCATGAGTGCTGAAATTATTTGTGTTGGCACGGAACTGCTGCTAGGCGATATTCTCAACAGCAATGCCCAGTTTCTTGCCCAACAACTTGCCCAACTGGGGATTCCCCACTATTACCAAACGGTGGTGGGGGATAATGCACGTCGGCTGCAAAAAGTTCTGGCAACGGCTTGTGAGCGATCGCGCCTACTGATCTTCACCGGGGGGCTGGGTCCCACGCCCGACGATCTAACCCATGCCACCCTCGCCCAGTTTTTCGATGTGCCCCTGGTGGAAATCCCGGCCATCCTCGACGATATTCGCCAGAAATACGCCCAACGGGGCCGTGAACTCACCCCCAGTAATCGGAAGCAAGCCCTGCTGCCCCAAGGAGCCGACATCCTGACCAATGCCATCGGCACCGCACCGGGCATCATTTGGCAACCTCGTCCCGGTTTGACCCTCCTCACCTTTCCGGGGGTCCCCTCGGAACTGAAGCCGATGTGGAACCAAGTGGCTGTGCCCTACCTGCGCAGCCAGGGGTGGGGCCAGGAAATGATCTACTCACGGGTGCTCAAATTTTGGGGAGTGGCCGAGTCGGCTTTGGCAGAAAAGGTGAACGCCTATCTCTACCTGCAAAACCCGACCGTTGCTCCCTATGCCAACCACGGCGAAGTCAAGCTCCGGGTGACCGCAAGAGCGGCTTCGGAAGCGGAAGCCACCGCCCTCATTGCCCCCGTGGCGCAACAACTGCAAAAGCTGGGAGGTATGGATTACGTGGGGGCGGATAGTGAAACCCTGGCCTCAGTGGTCGGACGCTTCCTGCAGGAAGCCCAGGAAACCCTGGCTGTCGCTGAATCCTGTACCGGTGGAGGCCTGGGACAACGCATCACCACGGTTCCGGGTAGCTCGGCCTACTTTACCGGCGGTATCCTTGCCTACGACAACAGCGTGAAAACCCAGTTGCTAGGCATTGATGCGGCGGTGCTAGACACGGAGGGAGCCGTGAGTCATGCGGTTGCTAAACAGATGGCATTGGGGGCAAAGTCCTTGTTAAAAACCACCTGGGGGTTGAGTATTACAGGCATTGCGGGACCCGGTGGAGGGACAGCGAGTAAACCCGTTGGCTTGGTTTATGTGGGCTTGGCAGGCCCGGAGAATCGCGTAGAAAGCTTTGAATACCAACTGGGTGCCCAACGCGATCGCGACTGGATTCGCAACCTGAGCATTAACCATGCGCTGGATCGTTTACGGCGTAGCTTGTTACTGCGGCGGCAAATCGGGGCATACTAAGCTTGCGATGGGCACCCCCATACTGGATCGCTGACGAAATGGACAGGGAAACCTTGAACATTTGTGTCAATTCGTTATGATGGAGGAAGCGATCGCGTCTATAGCCCGATCGCGTGATTTCTGATCTAGGGTTTTTAAAGGCAGCAGCCTGGGAACGGTTTCTGTGGCCAGTCGCGTCTAGATCGAATTAAAGGAGCCATTTGGTTAATGGACTACATTGATACCCTGATTGAAAAGCTGAAAGAATGGGCACGCCGCTTGTTGGAAGCCCTCCTGGGTCCTCAAGAACCGGAAGCCGAAGCCATTCCCATTCCCATCCCAGTTGACGATCGTCGTGGACGCTAGGTGTATCCAGCGTTCAGGGAGCGTCCGGAGTGAGCAGCATTTTAGTCGTTCATGGCCCTAATTTGAATTTTCTGGGGCGCCGTGAACCAGATATTTATGGGGCTACGACGTTAGCGGAAATCAACCGAACTCTGGTTGAACTGGGTCAAGACTTAGGCTTGGCAGTCAGTGCGGTCCAATCTAACCATGAGGGAGTGCTGGTTGATTATATCCAATCTGCCTGGAATGTCCACCAGGGAATTTTGATCAATCCCGGTGCCTATACCCACACCAGTGTGGCGATTCGAGATGCGATCGCGGCGGTTGCGATTCCCACAGTGGAGGTTCACCTCAGCAATATCCACCAACGGGAAACATTCCGTCACCATTCCTATATTGCCCCCGTGGCGATCGGTCAAATTTGCGGCTTCGGGGCCGATAGTTACCGGTTGGGGTTACTAGCCCTCGCCCATTACCTTCATACCCACAATTCTGCTGTAGGGGCGGGTTACCCCAAGATTGCCAACGCAGACCCTCAATCCTCCTGAACCCGCCCACCCTCAGGTTCGGAACGGCGTCGTGAACCCCAAAGGCACAGAGGGTACAGAGGGGGGCACAGATTAGCGTACTATTGAAGGCGGCGTTTGGCAGGTTGTCGGTGCGGTGAAGGTTTTAGTGATTGGTAGTGGTGGACGGGAACACGCGATTTGCTGGAAGTTACTCCAGTCGGCGGCAGTGGAGCAGGTGTTCTGTCTACCAGGAAATGGGGGGACGGCAACCCTGGAACGCTGTGAGAATATCGCGCTACCAGGGGATGACTTGGCCGCGATCGCCCGCTTTGCGCAGGAACAGGGGATTAATTTGGTCATCGTGGGGCCGGAACTGCCCCTTTCCCAAGGGATCAGCGATCGCCTCCAAGCATCAGGGCTGCTCGTTTTTGGCCCTACCCAGGTCGGAGCGCAAATTGAGTCGAGTAAAGCCTGGGCTAAGGAGCTGATGCAAACGGCGGGGATTCCTACTGCTCAAGCGCAGGTGTTTACCGATGCGGCAGCAGCCCATGCCTATGTGCAAGCCCAGGGAGTGCCGATCGTGATCAAAGCCGACGGGCTAGCGGCGGGGAAGGGGGTGACGGTGGCCACCACCCTGGCGATGGCGAAAACAGCGATCGACGAGGCGATGGCGGGTAAGTTTGGTGCTGCGGGACGCTCGCTGGTGATCGAAGAGTGCCTCATGGGCGAGGAAGTTTCGGTGCTAGCCCTGACGGATGGCCAAACGATTCGCCCCTTGATCAGTGCCCAGGATCATAAACGGATTGGCGTGGGAGATACGGGACCCAATACGGGCGGGATGGGTGCCTATGCCCCGGTGCCCTTAATGACCCCTGAACTGGCCGATCGCGTGCAAACCGAAATCCTGCAACCCACCCTCCGCGCCTTGCAGCAACGGGGGATCGACTATCGCGGAGTTCTTTATGCGGGTTTGATCATCACGCCTAACGGCGATCCCAAGGTGATTGAATTTAACTGCCGCTTTGGTGATCCGGAAATTCAGGCAATTTTACCCCTCCTCGACACCCCCCTGGAAACCCTCTGTCTTGCCTGCGCCCAAGGGACCCTTGCCGATCTACCCCCCATTCAATGGCGATCGGGTACCTCGGCCTGTGTGGTTATGGCGGCTGGGGGGTATCCAGGGGACTACCGCCAAGGTGATGTCATTACTGGCCTGGAAGCGGCCACCCAGGTGGGAGCCGTGGTGTTTCATGCGGGAACACGCTTGAACAACGAGACTGAGCCACCCAGCATCGTGACGAATGGAGGCCGGGTCTTGGCTGTCACTGCTGTGGGGGAGACGTTTAGCCATGCCTTTGCCACTGTGTATGCCGCGATCGCCCAGATTGACTTTGCCGATCGCTACTACCGTCCCGATATCGGCTACCGGGTGCGCTAGGGGGATCACGCCGCAAAAATTGCTAAATTCTGCCAATTTCCCTTGAGGAACTGGGTAAACTCGCTTATACTCTGGCCCATTGCCCCCAGGCAGATGAGCGATCGACTACAGTAGGGGTAGTTCCGTCGTGATTGTTGGCTACCGAATCCGTTCCTCGACATGGTGGGGACCCTCCCAAGGGGAACTGTAACGGCAGCCAACGATCGAGCGACTGACAACAGCGGCGATCTTAGCCCGGAATCGCTGTACCAGAGTTTAGCGTGAGTGAGGAAGTGGGTCTGCTGTGTCGTCTAACGCAATTCGCCAAAAACACCGAAGAACGTCTGCATCGCCCTCCCTGCAGTTTATCCAAACGATTGGGAAGGTAGCGGGGGGAACGTTGCTGGGCATTGTCATGCTGGGTAGCGCGATCGTGGCGGGGGGCCTCGTGGGGTTGGCGATCAGCTTCCGCAATCTGCCGGATGTACGCGCCCTAAAAACCTTTGCCCCGGCGGAGACAACCTATATTTATGATATCGAAGGCAATCACCTCGCCAGCATTCACGACGAAGCGAACCGGGAAGTCCTCCCCCTCGATCGGTTTTCGCCCAACCTGAAGCGGTCCATTCTGGCGATCGAGGACAGTCATTTTTATCAGCACCAAGGCATCAACCCCACCAGCATTGTGCGGGCACTGCTCGTTAACTTGGGCCAAGGAGAGACCGCCGAAGGGGGGTCAACCCTAACCATGCAGCTCGTCAAAAATATTTTCCTGACCCCAGAGCGCACCATCAGTCGGAAAGTCGCCGAAGCCGTATTGGCCCTGCGCCTAGAGCAGACCCTCGAGAAAGATGAAATCCTGGAAATGACCTGAACCAGGTATATTGGGGACACAACAATTACGGAGCTGCCACTGCCGCCCGCAGTTATTTCAATAAGTCTGCTGCGGACCTTTCCCTCGCGGAGGCAGCCCTCATGGCTGGGCTAGTGCAAGCCCCAGAGGAGTACAGTCCTTTTGTTAACTATAAGGAAGCCAAACGACGACAATCGCTTGTCCTGATGCGGTTGGTGGAGTTGGAATGGATCACCCCGGCGGAGGCGGAAGCCGCCTGCAAGGAACCCCTCTTCCTGGGCAAGATTACCTCCTTCCAGCAAAGCCAGATGCCCTGGGTAACCGGTGCTGTCATCCAGGAATTAACGGAACGCTTTGGGCATGATGCGGTGGTCAAGGGGGGGATGCGGGTCCAGACAACCGTGGACAGTCGCGTACAGCGGATTGCCGAGGAAGTGGTTCGCAATGGTCATGCGAGTGTGCGGCGGCGGGGGGTCAATGCGGATCAAATGGCCCTGGTGGCGATCGATCCCCGTACCCATTTCGTCAAAGCAATGGTTGGCGGTGTGGACTACGAGAAAAGCCAGTTTAACCGGGCGATTCAGGCCCAACGTCAACCCGGTTCTGCGTTCAAACCCTTTGTCTTCTATGCCGGGTTTGCCACAGGCAAGTATACGCCGGAGTCCATTATTATGGATGCTCCCGTCAGTTACCGGGATGGGTCGGGCTATTACTCGCCCCGCAACTATGACGGTTCCTTTGGCGGAGCCATGACGATTCGCCGTGCCTTGGAGGTGTCGCGCAATATCCCGGCCATCAAGATGGGACAAGCGGTGGGCCTGAATAAGGTGATTGAGATCTGCCGGACCCTGGGTATCAAAAGCCCGATGGAGCCAGTGATTTCCCTCCCCCTAGGGGCAGTGGATCTGACCCCAATGGAAATGGCCGGTGCCTATGCCACGTTTGCCAGCTATGGGTGGCACTCCGATCCCACCTTCATAGTCCAGGTCACCGACAGCAGTGGCAATATCCTCCTGGATAACACCCCAGAACCCAAGCCCCTGCTCGATGCCTGGGCCTCAGCCGCAATTACCAGTGTGCTGCAAGGGGTGATCACCCACGGCACGGGGACAGCCGCCCAAATTGGCCGACCAGCGGCAGGCAAGACAGGAACCACAAGTTCAGAACGGGATATCTGGTTTGTGGGTTATGTCCCGCAACTGGCGACAGCTATTTGGGTGGGCAATGATGACTATCGTCCCCTGGGGCACGGGGCTACGGGTGGGGGGATGGTGGCCCCCGTCTGGCGCGATTTTATGTCCCAAGCCCTCAAGGGAGTCCCTGTGGAGCAATTTAAGCCCCCCTCAAGCTTCCCCAAACCCTAACCCTCCCCTTCGTGCTGCTTCGTGCCCTGAGTGCCTTAGTGGTTCCATCAGTACCCCCCAACAACTCCATATCTGGAGTACCCCAAACATGAAGTCTGGCAACAATAACTAGATATAGCGATCGCGATCCGGTAGCCTAGTGTCACGGGTAGGATTGAACCCGTTGCCCTTTCCCCCCAGGAACCCCTGCCATGTCGTTCGTCGGTCTGCACATCCACAGTGACTACAGCCTACTCGATGGGGCTAGCCAATTGCCGGAATTGGTGAGTCGAGCGGTAGAACTGGGAATGCCCGCGATCGCCCTGACGGATCACGGCGTGATGTATGGCGCGATCGAACTCTTGAAGGTGTGCCGCAATCAAGGGATCAAGCCGATTATTGGCAATGAGATGTACCTGATCAATGGCGATATTGAAAAGCAGGAACGCCGCCCCCGCTATCACCAGGTTGTCTTAGCCAAGAATAAGCAGGGCTATAAAAATCTAGTCAAGCTAACGACGATTTCCCACCTCAAGGGCGTGCAGGGCAAGGGAATTTTTTCGCGACCGTGTATCAATAAAGATTTGCTGAAGCAATACCACGAGGGCTTGATTGTCACGAGTGCTTGTTTAGGGGGAGAAGTTCCCCAGGCTATTTTGCAAAATAAGCCGGAAATTGCTCGCCAGGTTGCCCAGTGGTATAAGGAAGTCTTTGGTGACGATTATTATTTAGAAATTCAGGATCACGGTTCGATGGAAGATCGGATCGTGAATGTGGAAATTGTCCGCATCGCCCAAGAACTAGACATTAAAATTATTGCTACTAACGACTCCCATTTTATTTCCTGTTACGATGTGGAAGCCCATGATGCCCTGCTCTGCATTCAAACGGGCAAACTGATTACAGAAGATAAACGGTTACGCTATAGCGGTACGGAATATCTGAAGTCTGCTGACGAGATGCGGTTACTGTTTCGGGATCACCTAGAGGATGAGGTGATTGAGGCGGCGATCGCGAACACCCTTGAAGTTGCCGAAAAGATTGAACCCTATAACATTTTGGGAGAACCGCGGATTCCAGATTACCCGGTTCCTAAGGGGCATACGGCTGATACTTATTTAGAAGAGATTGCCCGTGCCGGGTTATGCGATCGCCAGCGTGTGGCCAACTTTTCTGAGGTTGAACCTGTCTATCAGCAGCGTCTTGACTATGAGTTAAAGATGATGCAGAAGATGGGGTTTTCTACCTATTTTTTGGTGGTGTGGGACTATATTAAGTTTGCGCGGGATAACAATATTCCTGTGGGACCCGGACGTGGCAGTGCAGCGGGTTCGCTGGTGGCCTATGCAATGGGCATCACAAATATTGATCCAGTACATCATGGCTTATTATTTGAACGCTTTCTGAACCCAGAACGCAAGTCGATGCCGGATATTGATACCGACTTTTGCATCGATCGCCGAGATGAGGTCATTCAATACGTTACCCAAAAATATGGCGAGGATCGGGTCGCCCAAATTATTACCTTTAACCGCATGACCTCCAAGGCAGTTCTAAAGGACGTAGCGCGGGTGTTGGATATTCCCTACGGGGAAGCCGATCGCATGGCGAAACTGATCCCGATTTCACGGGGAAAACCCACCAAGTTAAAGGTGATGATCTCCGATGACACGCCAGCCCCAGAATTTAAGGAAAAGTACGATACTGATCCCAAGGTGCGCCACTGGCTAGATATGGCCATCCGCATTGAGGGGACTAACAAGACCTTTGGCGTTCACGCGGCGGGGGTGGTCATTTCGGCAGAACCCTTAGATGAAATTGTGCCCTTACAACGGAATAATGATGGTTCGGTCATTACCCAGTTTTTTATGGAGGATCTGGATTCTCTGGGTTTGCTGAAGATGGACTTTTTAGGTCTGAAGAACCTGACGATGTTGCAAAAGACCGTAGATCTCGTTCAGCAAAATCGTAACGATAGGATTGATTTGGACGGTCTACCGCTCAATGATCCCAAAACCTATAAGCTGCTGGAAAAGGGTGAGTTGGAAGGGGTTTTCCAACTGGAATCATCGGGGATGCGACAAATTGTGCGGGATCTGAAACCGTCTAACCTAGAGGATATTTCCTCGATCCTAGCCCTCTATCGTCCAGGTCCCTTAGATGCCGGTCTCATCCCCAAGTTTATTAACCGCAAACACGGGCGCGAACAGATTGATTATCCCCATGAAATTCTCGAACCGATTCTCCAGGAAACCTATGGGATCATGGTCTATCAAGAACAGATCATGCGGATCGCCCAGGATATGGCAGGTTATTCCCTCGGTCAGGCGGACTTATTACGCCGAGCGATGGGGAAAAAGAAGGTTTCGGAAATGCAGAAGCACCGGGAAGCCTTTATCGATGGTGCAACCAAAAATGGCGTGCGATCGAAGGTCGCTGAAGAACTCTTTGATCAAATGGTCTTGTTTGCCGAGTACTGCTTGACCTATGAAACAGAAGTTATGACATTGGAATATGGACCGCTTCCGATTGGTAAAATTGTGGAGAATCAGATTAAATGTACTGTTTACACCGTTGACGCGCATGGACATATTTATACCCAGCCTATTGCCCAATGGCACGATCGCGGTGTTCAAGAAGT
The DNA here is from genome assembly GCF_053493415.1 of Trichothermofontia sp. NCBI lineage: Bacteria > Bacillati > Cyanobacteriota > Cyanophyceae > Leptolyngbyales > Trichocoleusaceae > Trichothermofontia > Trichothermofontia sp. The sequence goes on from NZ_JBRCAD010000003.1 coordinate 22,162, forward strand.
GTTTGAATATCATCTAGATGATGGCTCAACGATTCGAGCGACCAAGGATCATAAGTTTATGACGGAAGACGGACAGATGTTACCAGTTGATGAAATCTTTGAGCGTAATCTTTCGCTAAAGTCTCTAAATGGAGTAGCAGAATGGCACTTTCCTATCGTCAGCTAACTTCTGAATTGAAGCAACAAATTGTTAGAGCCTTTCAAGAAGGGATGGAGTGTCGCGAAATTCCTTTTTAGAGTTGGCTTACAAGAAATTCAAGATAGAAAAAATTCTAGGGAGCTATCGTCGTGGCTAAGATTATTTCTCGTCAATTTCTGAATGTCCAAAAGGTTTATGATATTGGTGTGACTAAAGATCATAACTTTGTGTTGTCTAATGGACTAGTCGCTTCTAATTGCTTCAATAAATCCCATTCAACAGCCTACGGCTATGTCACCTATCAGACAGCCTATCTAAAAGCCAATTATCCCGTTGAATATATGGCAGCCCTGTTGACAGCTAACAGTGGCGATCAAGATAAGGTACAACGCTACATTGCCACCTGCCTCAGTATGAATATTCAAGTCGAACCCCCCGATATTAATCGCTCTGGCGTGGATTTTACGCCCTTAAAACAATCAATCCTGTTTGGCCTTTCCGCTGTGCGTAATGTGGGTCAAGGCGCGATCGAAGCTATCCTTGCCGCTCGCGCGGCGGGGGGGCCGTTTAAGTCCCTAGCCGATCTGTGCGATCGCGTCGATACCCGTGTGGTTAACCGCCGTGCTTTAGAAGCGCTGATTCATTGTGGAGCCTGGGATCGGCTTGAAGCCAATCGTCGCCAACTCATGGCCGATTTAAATCTCATCCTGGAATGGGCACAATCCCGCGCCAAGGATCGGGCCAGTGGCCAGGGCAATTTGTTTGATTTCTTCGGCATGACTACTACGAATACCCCCGAAACCAGCAACAGCTTTGAAGCAGCTCCCAAAGCTCCTGCTGTTGAAGACTACCCGCCGCCGGAAAAACTTAAACTGGAAAAAGAATTACTGGGCTTTTACGTTTCCGACCATCCCCTTAAGGAAGTTGCCCGATCGGCCAAGGTACTCGCTCCCATTAATCTGGGTTCGCTTGAACACCATTCAGATAAGTCTACGGTGAGTGCGATCGTCATGCTCACGGAGGCCAAACACGTGATTACTAAACGCGGCGATCGCATGGCGATTTTGCAAATTGAAGACCTGACCGGCAAAGCCGAAGCCGTCGTTTTTCCCAAAAACTATGAAGCGATTAAGGACTATTTAGAAGTCGATGTGCGACTCATCGTGTGGGGAAAAGTCGATCGTCGTGATGATCAAGTCCAGTTCATTATTGAAGATGCTGAACCCATTGAAACTGTCAAAATGGTCATGGTTGAACTCGCCGTCCAGCAGGCCAGCGATATCCAGGAACAGCATCGCCTGAAAACAATTTTATTAGAGCAACGTAGCGACGAAGAAAATGCCAAAGTCCCCGTGGTTGCGATCGTGTCTGCACCCAATGAACGGCAATTCGTGCGTCTAGGGTCCCAATTTCGGGTACGGGATGCCCACACTGCTGTGCAAGCCCTCACCCAGGCCGGATTCCACTGTCGTGCTGATAGCCTCTTACCCACCAGTAAAGCCAGCTAAATTCTTGCTCCATTCCCACCAACCCGAACGTACACTGACAACTCACCCGATTTTGGGTCAAGGTGATCGTTAGGTATGGGTCCTCTGCGCAAATTCCAAGATAAAGCTGGTTTGCTGATCCCGACTGTCGAGTCGAATCGTTGCCCCTAGAGCGGTCACCCATTTTTTGACCAGTGCTAATCCTAAGCCTGTCCCCTCATACTTCCAAGGATTAGCGTTGGGGACACGGTAAAACTTATCGAAAATATACGCCTGTTCCCCAACCGGAATTTCTATGCCAGAATTACTCACCCGAATCACAATCCCTTGGCGAGTCGTCGTTGCAGATACGGTAATCGTTTCTTCCGCCGGGGTATACTTCACCGCATTGTTGAGAAGTTCAGTCAAAATGTGTTCTAGATAGTGGGCATCGGTTACCAACGGGGGTAAGACATCAGGGACCGAGAGGTGGACCTTCAGGTGATGCTGACAGGCCCGCGCCCAGATAGGTGTGGTGATTGCTGGTAGCACCTCTTGGAGGAGGAGGGGCCTTAAACGCGGTGGCTCTAGCTCAGAGTCTAGATATGACATATCTAGCAGATTTTCGATCAGCCCAATTTCCCGATCGCCCGCTTCCTTGAGGATCTGTAGATACTGGTGAATGGCCTTGGCTTCAGTTGTGACCAGGGTTAAGGCATTCAGGCGGATCTCCAGCATTTTCACCGCCATTTTGATGCTTGCGAGGGGCGATCGCAGTTCATGGGAAATCGTACTCAGAAAGTCATCCTTGAGGCGGTTCAGACGTTCCAGGGCTTGCACCTGTTGCTGGGCCGATTGGTAAAGTCGGGCTTGGCGTAGCGCGATCGCACATTGGTTGGTCACCTGTTCTACCAGCCGCACCTCCTGCGGGGTAAATATTTCGTGAGATGCCTTAGCCAGATAGAGCGCCCCCAATAGCTTCTGGGTATCCCGTAGGGGTGAGAACAACCAGGTTTGGGCCACAGTTGGAGTCAGGCCATAGTCACAAAACTGACAGATTTCCCATTGCCAGAGGGGCGGGGGTAATAACATGGGTGTCGCCATTCTCCCGTTGTCCCCTAGCGAAGGGGTCGCACCACTTGCTTTTTGGGCAGCTACGATCGTCAACGCCGCCGATGCGTTAGGTTCAATCATGGCCAGACAGTGGTTCAACTGCAAGCGTTGCGCCAGTTCATCCACCACCGTTTGCAAAATTTGGTGCTCATCAAAGCTGTCCCGCACACTGGCTGTAATCCGCCGCAGGGTTGCTTCAAAGTTCAGGGCTTGCTGAAGTTGAGCTGTGCGTTCCTTGACCCCCTGCTCCAGGGTGTTATAAAGCTGGGCATTCTCCATCGCCAGAGCCGTTGTATCTGCTAGGGCACGCAGGACATCCACCTCTTCCGAGGTGGGCGTGTAGTGTCTCGCCCAGTAGGTCCCGATCGCGCCCACGGGATCACGGGTACGAATCGGCGTCATCATCAAACTGCGTACAAAGGTTGGTCGATAGGCGTCGATCGGAATGCGGGGATCGGTGTAGATATCGGGGATAATTGCCGGTTCCCGGTTCAGCATACTCCAGCCACTAATACAGGCCGTCAGGGGAAACCGTTGCCCTTTCCAGAGAGCTGCGATCGCATCCTCATCGGCGTAGTAACACAGATCGCCATCCTTCAAGACAAAGGTAGCCCCATCCGCTTGGGCAAGGCGACGGGCTGCCGTGCGGACAATGCCCATAATCGTCTCCAGATCACGGGCGGCAACCAACTGTTGAATTACCTGCACGAGATTCTGCAAGCGCTGATTACTATCCGTCAGTTGGGAGAGGGGACTGCCCCCTGCCAAATGCCTTGGGCTTGCCCGTGTTGAGGTTGACTGAAGCCCTGCCATAACTATTCCCCCCCCGCCTGGGGATCACGTCAAGATTGTCGCATCTTCTCCTAGGAACAATCCAACGTATCCCTTGGCCAATTTAAGAACTTCTCGATCCGGGAAGCCGGATGTGGGCACGATCCTGCTCCCTGCTTGTCGATAGATAGGTGCGTGGGGAATAGACTAGAACACTCCCCTCCTAACCTGATGACAACCCTATGAATCTATCAAGAGTATTCCCTCTTTTGGCTCACTCATTACCAATTCACTCATTACCAATGTTGCCATCTTAAACGCTGCTGCAGCCCACGATCTCAAGGTTCCGTTTAGACCTAGGCTGATCATCCCTGTCTACAAGGATTTTATCACCGTAGCAGGGATGCTTCCCTACATTCAATTCATAGCAAGGAAATCAACAAAATTACAGGATTTATGACAATATTTATTGTTTCTTGTTTTTTATTAAAGAAGTTTTGGTTTGAATAACGCTTGAATATCGCGTTTAAGTCCAGCGTTTTTTTACTGTACGGCAGGGCACTAGCCTCTGATGAACCTGGCGCTTCAGCCCCTAGCCGATCCCTGATTGGGCAAGGAAATGCTGTAGAACGTCCCTGCCCCCAGCCCCATCCAGTACGATAAGGGATGTGTATCTTCAGGACTTGTCTCAGGACTTAGGCGTATGGCTTATCTGTGGTACAAAGCATTTCATGTGATTGGGGTAGTCGTCTGGTTTGCCGGGCTGTTCTATCTGGTGCGGTTGTTTATCTATCACGTCGAAGCGGACCAGGAACCCGAACCTGCCAGCAGTATCCTCAAGAACCAGTACACCTTGATGGAAAAGCGGCTCTACACCATTATCACAACGCCGGGGATGGTAGTCACCGTAGCGATGGCGATCGGGCTGCTGGTGACCCAACCGGATCTGCTGAAGTCGGGTTGGCTCCATGCCAAATTAGGCTTCGTCGCCCTCTTGCTGATTTATCACTTCTACTGTGGCTACCTGATGCGCCGCCTTCAGGCCGGGACCTGCAACTGGAGCAGTCAACAATTGCGTGCCCTGAATGAAGCCCCCACCGTCCTGTTGGTTGTGATTGTGATGCTGGCTATCTTTAAGGGCAGCCTGCCCACCGACCTCACCGCCTGGGTGATTTTCGGCCTGGTGATCCTGATGGCGGTCACGATCCAACTCTATGCCCGCAAGCGGCGGCTCGATAAGGAACGGGCAATGGCAGCGGGTGGAGAAGCGGGTTAGGCTGTCCAATTGCCCTCAAATCAATGGTTGCGGCCAAGGCACCGAAAAAGGGGGTCGTATAATGGGGCCATGCGATCGCCGATCCGCAAGTTCGTTAGAGTTATCCTGGCAGGTCAGCAATCATGTTAGACACCATTATCATTGTCATCTTTATCCTGGCTGGGGCTGGTGTCGGTTACTACGGGATCGATTTTTTGCCCACCAGCGCCCTTGACCAAGTGAATAACCAGGAAGGACTGCGCCTGGTTCTGGCTGGGTTCTCGGCCCTGGTGGGTGGCATCACGGGGCTGGCTATCCAGACGGGCTATCGTCGGCTAGAGCGACAGGCCAGGGAAATGCCCGTAGATATGCTCCTCAGTCGGGCGGTGGGGCTGGTGTTGGGCCTGCTGGTGGCGAATCTAACCTTGGCCCCTCTGTTCCTGCTCCCGATTCCGTGGGAGTTGGCCTTTATCAAGCCCCTTGCAGCCATTTTAGGGAGTGTCATGTTTGGCTTTTCCGGCATGACCTTGGCTGATATTCATGGGCGTACCCTGCTCCGGTTGATCAATCCCCACTCTGTGGAAACGATGCTGGTGGCGGAGGGCACTCTCAAACCGGCTTGTACCAAAATTCTGGATACGAGTTGCATCATTGACGGACGGGTCGAGGTGCTGCTGGATACGGGCTTTTTAGAAGGCCAAATTCTCGTCCCCCAGTTTGTCTTGCAAGAACTCCAGCAGGTGGCCGATGCCTCCAATGAGCAAAAGCGGGTAAGGGGACGGCGGGGGCTGGATATTCTCAAGCAAATGAAGGAAACCTACCCCGATCGCATTGTGATTCACTCCGCCGATTATGAGGATATTCCCACGGTGGATGCCAAGCTGGTCCGGTTAGCCCAGGAACTCAACGCAACCCTGCTTACCAATGACTACAACTTGAATAAGGTGGCTACCTTACAACAAGTGGTGGTCCTGAATATTAATGACCTAGCCCAATCCCTCCGGCCTACCTACTTACCGGGCGATAACCTCAACCTGAAGATTCTCAAGGGGGGCAAAGAACCTGCCCAGGGCGTGGGGTACCTGGATGATGGGACGATGGTTGTTGTGGAGGAGGGCAGCGTCCATATCGGCCATGAACTCCAGGTGGTGGTGACAGGTGCGCTCCAGACCTCGGCGGGGCGGATGATTTTTGCCAAACCCCAGGGATCTTCGATCGTGGCTTCCTAGTGCAGTGCACATACGGGCACCTCGAAAAATCCACATTTTGCCTGTGCAAGCAATGTCATCTCGTCAGTTAGGGTAGGGCAACTGCCCCCATCCCAGATTATTAATCGAGGTGTTCATAATGCTCTGAAACGTTCGTCGTAACGACTTGAGTCAATACCGTAAATCCAGTACTACAAACGTGGCAGAATTGACGCATCGAGCTAGGCGACGTAACACCTTTGGCCTATTGCAGGCCGCGCAGGGTGCCCTTGACATTAACCAGAGGATGGCTCATGGCGATTGACCATAATAAAGCCCTTGTCCGTCGCTACTGGGAGGAGGTTTGGAACCAGGGTAAGCTGGACTTGATCCCGGAATTGTTGCATCCCAACTATATTCTCCGGGAACCCTCGGCGGAAGCGGATGTGGTGGGCCATGAGGCGGTGCGCCAGTTTATTCAGACCTATCGCCAAGCGTTCCCTGACCTACATTTTGCGATCGCCGATATGCTGGCCGAAGCCGATCGGGTTGCGACCCGCTGGCTGGTAACGGGCACCCAACAAGGTCCCCTCAAGGGATTGGCACCGAGGGGGCAGGCGATCGCCGTGAGTGGGATTAGCATTATCCGTATTGCCGAGGGTAAGTTAGCAGAAGACTGGGCCAATTGGGATACCTTCGCCATGCTCATGCAACTGCAAGATCCCAATGCTTAAACCGACGCAATCTTGACGCCTAGCGCTGCTCTCTATCCTCTGTGCTTATGCGGTATGGGTAGTCCTGACGGCGAATAAACGACCGAATAGGGCGCTCAAATATATGGCCTGGCCCTGCCTGGGCATGGCAGGGCTATCACCTCAAAAAGCCGGTCGTTAGGGGGTAGCCTATGCTGTTCCCCCTTGTCTCAACGAGTCAACGCGGACCCACGATTGCCCCTAGGACGGTGTTTCGCCTCGGGGAATTTCGTTGCTAGCCTCAAAGAAGCGGGAGTAGAAGAAACCCGCCAGTCCTCCGCCTAAAATCGGGGCCACCCAGAACAGCCACAACTGGGCGATCGCCCATCCCCCCACAAACAGGGCGGGTCCGGTGCTACGGGCCGGATTCACCGACACATTGGTGACCGGAATCCCGATCAGGTGAATCAGGGTTAGGGCTAAGCCGATCGCGATCGGCGCAAACCCAGCCGGAGCGCGGCGGTCCGTCGCCCCCATGATCACAACCAAAAAGATGAAGGTTAAAACAACCTCCGCCACAAATCCCGATAAGAGGGAATAACCGCCGGGGGAATGTTCCCCATAGCCATTTGTAGCCAGGGGATTGGAGCCAGTCAAGGCAAAATCAGGATTACCGGAGGCAATCAGGAAAATAATGGCAGCCGCAAGAATCGCGCCAAAAACCTGGGCACCAATATAGGGAAATAGCTCAAACTTTGGGAACCGTTTGCCGGCCCACAGCCCAATTGAAACGGCGGGATTCAGGTGGCAACCAGAAATATGCCCGATCGCAAAGGCCATTGTTAAGACGGTTAACCCAAAGGCGAGAGAGACCCCAGCTAGCCCAATGCCGATCGCATTATTGGCATCCGGAAACGCTGCGGCCAAGACCGCACTCCCACACCCCCCGAAAACTAACCAAAATGTGCCAATAAACTCAGCAACACATCGTTTTGTCAAGGTCATTCTTTACTGAATCCTTAATTTTAATTTAAACAATCCAAACAGATAGATAACCCTGGGTGTTGCTAGAAAAGAGTTTAGCAATCCGCAGGGCATTGCCTACACAAGTATGAAGATGCTGAAAACAGACTGATTATATCAACTAACCTTGACCAATCGAGCCGGATTTCTCAGTCGATTTATAAAGTTTTATGTTCGCTAGTGACGAGTTCCCCTAGACTGGCAGGGACAACCCAACACCGGTATGCCTGTGATTGTCCCCGAACTACTCGCCCTTGATCATCCGAGCGTCGGCATTGACGCCATTTCTCAAAACCGATAGTCTGACGGTATGTTTAAGTAGTTACCCTTTAGCAGGGTTGACGAATTCATCGCGATTGCAAATATTCAAAAAATCGATGAGCTGTTGTCCTGAACCTGAATTCAGTACCCAGTCAACACCAAGATGATTGTCATTGGTTTGGCGATCGGCTGAAGAGAACCGGAAAACTTGCACAGTGGAGTTCTTTCCCTATGGCTGCTCTACAGGTTGTTTTAAACCTTTTGGGTGTCCCCCTAGCCCAACTAGACTTACGCGATCCCGGTGCCGCATGGACACAGATCCAACGTGATCTAGGTCCATTTATTCTCAGTGTGGCGGGGGCGATCCTGCTCTTGGTGGCGGGTTGGATTATTGCCGCGATCGCGGCTGCCTTTACGCGGGGGGTGCTTAAGCGAACGGCGATCGATAATCAAATTGCCAACTGGATTACCGGTGGGCAACAGGCAGGCCGCCCATCTCCCCAGCTTGAAAAATGGGTTGCCAGTATCGTTTTCTGGATCATCATTATTTTTACCCTGATTGCGGTTCTTCAGACCTTACAACTCTCAGGAGTGTCACAACCCTTACAATCGCTGCTGGATCAAATTATTGGTTTTATTCCGAAATTAGCGGGAGCAGCCCTATTACTCGCCGCTGCTTGGATTTTAGCCACGATCGTCAAATTAATTCTGACCCGAACCTTGGAGACAGCCAAACTTGATGAACGGCTGGGTGAACAGGTGGGTGAGCAAGTGGGTGAACAGGTGGGTGAAGGGGCGATGTCGGCTCCCTATTCCCTGACCCAGACCATTAGTAATGTGGTTTATTGGTTCATCTTTTTACTCTTTCTGCCCGCCGTCCTGAATACCCTGCAACTCCAGGGTACCCTCCAACCTGTGCAGCAATTATTGAATGAAATTTTACTAGTTTTACCCAATATTTTTGCCGCCTTACTGATTGGTTTTGTCGGGTGGTTGCTGGCCCAAGTGGTGCGCCGAATTGTCACTAATTTCTTGGCCGCAGCGGGCGCGGATCGCCTGGGGGAAAAATTTGGCCTGACCCCAACCACAACGAGCCAATCCTTTTCCTGGATTGTGGGGTCAATTATCTATGTCCTGATCCTGATCCCCACGGCGATTTCGGCCCTGGAAGCCCTGCGAATTAGTGCAATTTCCCAACCCGCGATCGCCATGCTGGAGACAGCATTAGGTGCCCTACCCAGGCTCTTCACCGCCGTTTTAATCCTGATTGTTGCCTACGTCATTGGCCAATTTGTTGGTGAATTAGTCACCCATGTCCTTACGGGCATTGGCTTTAATAACCTATTTGCTTGGCTCGGCTTGCAGCCTACCCGATCGCAACCGACGGATACTCCCCCCCCAGCTCCAGAGATTTCGCCAAGCACCCCCTCCCCCCGGCAAACTCCCTCAGAAATCGTCGGTGTCATCGTTCTGGTGACGATTCTCCTGTTTGCGACCGTGGCGGCAGTGGATATCTTGAACATCAGCGCCCTGACTACCCTGGTGAGTGGCATTATTGTGATTGCAGGCCGCATTCTGGCCGGCCTCGTCGTCTTCGGCATTGGCCTCTACCTAGCCAACCTGGCCTATACCCTCATTGCCGGGGCCGGTAACCGTCAGGCCAACATTTTGGGCCAAACTGCCCGCATCGCTATTTTGATCTTCGCCGGGGCAATGGCGTTGCAACAAATGGGCATTGCGCCTGACATTGTCAACCTCGCCTTTGGTCTTCTTTTAGGGGCGATTGCCGTCGCGATTGCCCTTGCCTTTGGGCTAGGAGGCCGGGACATTGCCGCCGAGCAAATTCGGGAGTGGTTAGCCCTCCTGAAACAGCCCCGCTAGGTCTTAAGGCGACTATACCCCGTGCCCTGTCTGGGTGTACCTTGGTGCGCTTTGCACCATCGTGGTTCACCCCGTCCCCGGCATCAACCCCCTTC
>NZ_JBRCAD010000004.1:0-22820 GCF_053493415.1 Trichothermofontia sp.
TCCAAATACAACCCCCCCGGACGCACGCCCACCCCCATCACCAATGCCTGCGCCAAAACCGGCACATGGGAAAAAATCATACCGCACTTCCCTTCGTAATCCTTCGTGTCTTCGTGGTTCCCACCCGCGCCCATCGGCGTCAGCCAAAATCCCGCGATCGCCAACCCCATTCTTCCAGGGGACCGTCTATTCCCTATAATGTTAGACACAATTGTTAAGCACAATTTACTAACCCTCAGCCTCACCCCCCAGCCAGACCTGGCAAAGTGAACGCTGAACCAGACCCACCCAAACGATCGCCAACGGCAAGGGATAGCCACCGATGACACGGATTGAGACCAGAACCGAACCCATGATCCTCAACATGGGTCCCCACCATCCCTCCATGCACGGGGTATTGCGGTTGATTGTCACCCTGGATGGGGAAAACGTGATTGACTGTGAACCCGTCCTGGGTTACCTGCATCGAGGCATGGAAAAGATTGCCGAAAGCCGCACGAATGTCATGTACGTCCCCTACGTCAGCCGTTGGGACTACGCAGCGGGGATGTTCAACGAGGCGATTACCGTCAACGCACCGGAAAAACTAGCCAATATCCCGGTCCCCAAACGGGCCAGCTACATCCGGGTGATCATGCTGGAACTCAACCGGATTGCGAACCACCTGCTCTGGTTGGGTCCCTTCTTAGCGGATGTTGGTGCCCAAACCCCCTTCTTCTACATTTTCCGCGAACGGGAACTCATCTATGACCTTTGGGAAGCGGCAACCGGGTCCCGGCTGGTGAATAATAACTATTTCCGCATTGGTGGGGTCGCCGCCGATTTGCCCTATGGCTGGATCGACAAGTGTCAAGATTTTTGCGATTACTTCCTGCCGATCGTGGATGAGTACGAAAAGCTGATCACGAATAACCCCATCTTCCGGCGTCGGGTGGAGGGGATTGGCGTCATCACCCGCGAGGAAGCCATCAACTGGTCGCTGTCGGGTCCCATGTTGCGGGCGTCTGGCGTTCAGTGGGATTTGCGCAAGGTGGATCACTACGAGTGCTATGACGATTTCGACTGGGAAGTCCATTGGGAAACTGCCGGGGATTGCCTCGCCCGTTACCTGGTCCGAATTCGGGAAATGCGCGAGTCAGTTAAGATTCTGCGGCAGGCCCTTGCTCAAATCCCTGGCGGCCCCTACGAAAACCTGGAAGCCAAGCGGATGTTGGCTGGCGGTAAAAAGTCAGAATGGGACGACTTTGACTACCAATATATTGGCAAGAAAGTTGCGCCCACCTTTAAGATCCCGGCGGGTGAACACTATGTTCGCATTGAGAGCGGTAAGGGCGAACTGGGGATTTTCATTATGGGGAATGATTCCGTTTTTCCCTGGCGCTGGAAGATTCGCGCCGCCGATTTCAATAACCTGCAAATCCTACCCCAGTTACTCCGGGGGATGAAGGTGGCGGATATTGTGGCCATTCTGGGGAGTATCGACGTGATTATGGGATCGGTCGATCGCTAACCCGCTGCTTGGCCGAAGTTGGGAGGTCAGCGATCGATTTTCTAACGTTGCTTTAGCCGGCAACGACTAGGGTTGTTGCGACTAACGAGGGATCATGGCGACTGGGGGCAACTACGCCCCAAGGGTTACGGTTTGCCCCAATGTGGCTAGCAAGACGGCTGCCTAAAGTGGAGAAGTAGCCCAATGTCATCCAGAGTCTACGGGCGTTCACCGCGCCACCCCTAACAGGAGTTGTCCTATGATCCGTACTTACTATCGCCAACCCTACCCCTATACCCGCCCGCAACCGCGCCAACGCTATCAACCGCGTTACGAAGTGCAAGTTTCGCCCCGTTGGGTTGATCAGTTTGGGCGCGACATCCAAACACCACCGCTCGCAGAACAACCAGCGCAACCCAGCTCGCCAACCTCCGCAGCGGCGGTAACGGCATGGCAACCCGCGATCGCGGTCACAGAAACCCCAACCCAATTCACGCTCCAGATCGAATTGCCAGGGGTGCCTGGGGCAGACATTAACCTGGAGGCGACGCAAACCACCCTCAGGATTTATGGTGAACGTCGTCGCCCGGAAACAGCGGGGCAGGGCCGGTCGGAATTCCGCTATGGTCCCTTTGCCCGGACGTTGCAATTTGGTGTGGCGATCGATCCCCACGGCATTACCAGCGATCGCCAAGCCGGAATCGTAACCCTCCAGATCCCCAAGTTAGCGGCCCAACCGCCCAAAACGGTGAAGGTCGCGATCGCATCAGCCCCCCCGGCTAGGGAAGAACTGGCCCCGTCTGCCGCCAACCCCGATCCCGCTCCGGTGGCCGATGCCCCCCCAGCCGTGATTGCCCTACCCGGTCCCAAAACGCCCGAAATCGAAGCAGATCCCTGGGCGGCGAGTGCTTAAAGGGCTGCGATTTCCCGTAACCGCAATCCCCAGGTACGGTAAACCCCCCTTCATCTTCGGGGTAAAGGCCAATCAATATAAGTCAAGGCCATTTCTTAAGTGCAGTGGCAAGCGGCAAGTGAGGTGGGCCACACAACCCCACCCCCAAATAACGACGAGTCACTAACCACTGACCATCAACCACTAAGAAGCCGCCTCACTGCGGTTACGACCGACTGGTTACGCTATCCAACGGTATCCCAAACGCAAAAACAGAAAATTTTCAGCTTGAATGGAGTCAGAGCAAGACTATGGCAAAAGTTGTTGGAATCGACCTCGGAACGACAAACTCGTGCGTTGCCGTGATGGAAGGGGGTAAACCGACGGTCATCGCAAACGCAGAAGGCTTTCGGACCACCCCCTCTGTAGTGGCCTATGCCAAAAATGGCGATCGCCTTGTGGGCCAAATCGCCAAACGCCAAGCGGTGATGAACCCGCAAAATACCTTCTATTCCGTCAAACGCTTCATTGGCCGCAAGTTTGATGAAGTCACCCATGAAACGACCGAAGTTTCCTACAAGGTCCTGAATGTCAACGGCAACGTCAAACTCGATTGCCCCGCCGCTGGCAAGCAGTTTGCACCGGAGGAAATTTCTGCTCAAGTCCTGCGCAAACTTAAGGAAGATGCCAGCAAGTACATCGGCGAAGAGGTGACCCAGGCGGTTATTACGGTTCCCGCCTACTTCAACGATTCTCAACGGCAAGCCACCAAGGACGCCGGTCGGATTGCCGGGTTAGAAGTACTGCGGATCATCAATGAACCAACGGCAGCGGCCCTCGCCTACGGGTTGGAGAATAAGGCCAACGAAACCATCCTGGTCTTTGACTTGGGGGGGGGAACCTTCGACGTGTCCATCCTGGAAGTGGATGATGGCTTCTTTGAAGTGAAGTCCACCAGTGGCGACACCCACCTCGGCGGGGACGACTTTGATAAGAAGATCGTGGATCACCTGGCCGAAACCTTCATGGCCAATGAGGGTATCGACCTGCGCAAGGACAAGCAAGCCCTGCAACGGCTGACGGAAGCGGCGGAAAAGGCCAAGATTGAACTTTCCAGCGTCACCCAAGCCGACATTAACCTGCCCTTTATTACGGCTACCCCTGACGGTCCCAAGCACCTGGAAATGACCCTGACGCGGGCCAAGTTTGAGGAATTGTGTTCCGACTTGATCGATCGCTGCCGGGTGCCGGTGGAAAACTCCCTGCGGGATGCGGGTCTGACCAAGAACGATATCGATGAGGTTGTCCTCGTTGGGGGGTCCACCCGGATTCCGGCCATCCAAGAATTGGTGAAGCGGATTCTCGACAAAGATCCCAACCAAAGTGTGAACCCGGATGAAGTCGTGGCCGTAGGGGCTGCCGTCCAAGGTGGGGTGCTGGCTGGAGAAGTCAAGGACATCCTGCTCCTCGATGTCACGCCCCTGTCTCTGGGGGTAGAAACCCTTGGTGGGGTCATGACCAAGATCATCACCCGCAACACCACGATCCCGACCAAGAAGGCCGAAACCTTCTCCACTGCTGTTGATGGGCAGAGCAACGTGGAAATCCATGTCTTGCAAGGGGAACGGGAACTGGCGAAGGATAACAAGAGCCTGGGGACCTTCCGTCTGGATGGCATTCCGCCCGCACCCCGTGGCGTACCGCAAATTGAGGTCACCTTCGACATCGACGCTAACGGGATTCTCAATGTTACCGCCCGCGACAAGGGCACTGGTAAGGAGCAGTCGATCAGCATCACGGGGGCTTCGACCCTACCGCAGGATGAGGTCGAACGGATGGTGAAGGAGGCTGAAGCCAATGCCAACACCGATCGTGAACGGCGCGAAAAAATCGACCTTAAGAACCAAGCCGACTCCTTGGCATACCAGGCCAAGAAGCAGTTGCAAGAGCTGGGCGACAAGGTCCCCGCTGCCGACAAGACCAAGCTGGATGGCCTGATCAAAGATCTAGAAGAAGCCAGCAGCAAGGAAGATTACGATCGCATCAAGACCCTGACGACGGAACTGCAAGAAGCGTTATACAGCGTCGGCAGCAGCATCTATCAGCAAGCGGGTGGCGGTGAAGCCGGTCCCCCTCCGCCTGGGGGTAGTGGTGGAGCCAGCAGCGGTGGCAGCAGCGGCAGTGCCGATGATGATGTGATTGATGCGGAGTTCTCGGAAACTAAGTAGAACGACGTTAACAACTGATTTGGACAATTGATTGAAATCCCCTGTCCCCATCCCTAGAAACCGCTAGTGGGTGGGGATTTTTTGGGCTCCCCTATCTACCCAGTAATCTTGCTAAGATCCGGTTGATGCTAACGCTTGAGATGTAAAGGCATAACTTATGGGCCAACGTTGCCAAGTCTTGTGGTATTCAGTCGGGTTGGCGGGGTTGAGTGCCGTCGCGAGTTTGAGTGCGGGTCCCATCTGGGCGGCGCAGATGGGGGAGGGGTATGCCGTTCCCACGCTGACGACACCGAGTTCTGCCAGTCCCGCTCCCACTCCTGAAGCGATGGAGCAAGCCCAAGCCCTCAACGATCGCGGGGTTACCGCAGCCCGACGGGGAGCGCTGGGGGAGGCGATCGCCCTGTTCCAGGAAGCGATCGCCCTGTTTCCAGCCTATGAGAATGCCCACAATAACTTGGGGATTGCCTTGGGGCGGCAGGGACGTTTCGCGGAAGCGGAAGCTATTTTCCGACAAGCACTGGCGATCGATGCCCGTAATTTTGAAACCCATAATAACCTGGGGATTGCGTTGGCTAGTCAGGGTAAGTATGCTCCAGCGGCAGCCGCTTTTCGACAGGCGATCGCGTTGAATCCCACCGATCCGGAAGCCTACCAACACTTGGGCCTGGCGTTAGCCTATCAAGGGAAAGTCCCAGAGGCGATCGGACAACTGGAAAAGGCTAAGCAACTATACAGTGTGCTGGGGGACGTGGCGGAAGCTCAACGGATTGATCGGATTTTGCAGCGGGCGCGATCGGCGGCCCGATCGCAGTAGCAACGATCGGCTAGCCAGCGCAAAAAAGGCGTTAAGAAAGTGCGATCGCGGTTTTAACCGCAACTACCAACCTTAGCGTTTAGCTGTCCCGGACATTATTTTAAGTTTGTAGTAACGACTTTAGTCGTCTTCTAAAGCAGTCCTTATCGTAAACGCAACATTGGACCTATGACATTGAGTATTGGCGACCCGGCTCCTGATTTTGCGCTCCCCGATGCAACCGGGAAGATAGTACGTTTGGCTGATTTTCGGGGACAAACAGTGGTGGTGTATTTTTATCCCCGTGATAACACCTCTGGTTGTACCAAGGAAGCCTGTGGTTTTCGGGATGCCTATCCGGAGTTCCAAGGTCGGGAGGTGGTGGTCCTGGGGATCAGCACGGATGATGCCAAGGCCCATCAAAAGTTCATTAATAAATATCAGTTGCCGTTCCCGTTATTGTGTGATGAGGGGGGAAAGGTGGCGACGGCCTATGGGAGTTATGGGCTGAAAAAGTTCATGGGTAAGGAATATATGGGAGTGTTCCGGCATACGTTTGTGATTGCGCCGGATGGCACGATCGCGCAGATTTATCGCAAGGTCAAACCCGACACCCATGCAACCGAAGTTTTGCAGGGATTGGTAGACGCTTAGCGCATTGATTACTGGGAAGATCCGCGATCGCACGGGAAGGAGGTGGGGAAATGGCAAATTTACAAATACGGTTGCCGACGGATAGTTGGGTGGTGGCGTCTTGGGAGGAATATTTACAGGCGATCGCTAATCCGGCCTATGCCACGGCGCGGGGCTATTACTATCGCGGACACATGAGGCTAGAGATGTCACCAGTGAGTTTTGATCATGGCCAGGATCATGTGGTGATTATTTTTGCAGTGAATTTGTTTGCGGCCTTACGGGGGGTGGCGGTGACAGGATTAGATACGGTGACGTTGCGTAAGCCGGGGGGTGGGGACTGTCAGCCGGATGTGTCGTATTATTTGGGCGATCGGGCGCGGGTAATTCCGAGGGGGACGGGGATTATTAATTTAGAGCAATATCCTGCTCCAGATCTGGTGATTGAGGTGGCGAAGGCTTCGTTATTGGATGACCTGGGTACAAAGCGATCGCTCTATGAAGAATTGGGGGTGGCTGAGTATTGGGTAGTGGATGTGAATAATGCGCAGTTGATGGCCTATGCAATGCGCGATCGTGGGAGTCATCGAATTCAAGTTTCCCAGGTATTACCGGGATTGGAGTTGGCGATTTTGGCGGCGGCGTTGCGCCGGAGTCGGGAAACGGATCAATCGCAGGTTGGGGCTTGGCTGCTGACACAGTTTCAAACACTGGGAAACTAATTAAGGCTCCTAAGTCCATGATTTATTGAGGTAACGATGATGCCTACTTATGAAGAAGTGTTGAGTCTTGCTAAACGTCTATCTAGGGACGATCGCGCTCGATTACTGACGGCGCTAGCGGCGATGATGGCCAATCCTCCGTCATCAGAGTTACAGGCTGTGGTCGTGGAAGGGACTGATGAGGTTGTGTCGGCGGCGGAAATTGCTGAGAGTGAGGCGGCGCTGCAAGATTATTATGCTGGGCGCGATCGCGGTATCACGGCGACAGCATTGAAGCAACAGCTATTTGGGGGCGATGGTGGCTGATTGGCAGTAGGTTGTTTTGAAGTCTGCCCAAATATGAGAAGCGATCGCGATGGGATATTAGCTTGATGGTAATGTTTACACGGCGGAGATTAGAGGAATGGTGAATTTACAAACGCGGTTACCGACGGATAGTTGGGTGGCGGCCTCTTGGGAGGAATATTTACAGGCGATCGCTGATCCGGCCTATGTTACGGCGCGGGGATATTACTATCACGGACACATGAGGCTGGAGATGTCACCGGTAGGTCATGATCATGCTGCTGACGATGGGACCCTTTCCCTAGGTGTGAATCTGTTTGGAATTGTCAGGGGTATCCCGCTCAAAATTTTGCCAAACTGTAGCTATCGCAAAGCGGGGGTTGGTGAGTGTCAACCGGATGTGTCTTATTACATTGGCGATCGCGCACAACTGATTCCACGCGGCACAACGATTATTGATTTGCATCGCTTCCCGGCTCCGGATCTGGTAATTGAGGTGTCGGCAACAACACTGTTAGATGATCTGGGTACGAAGCGATCGCTCTATGAAGAATTGGGGGTGGCTGAGTATTGGGTAGTGGATGTGAATAATGCGCAGTTGATGGCCTATGCAATGCGCGATCGTGGGAGTCACCGGATTCAAGTTTCCCAGGTATTACCGGGATTGGAGTTGGCGATTTTGGAGGAAGCGTTACGCCGGAGTTGGGAAACGGATCAATCGCAGGTTGGGGCTTGGCTGCTAACGCAATTTCAAACCCCTTAAGTCAGGCAGGTTACAATTGAGCCAAGGCTAATCTCACCAGGAGGTCAGTTACACAGCGTATGAATCTTGAAGCACGTTTACAGGGGAAACGGGCAGAAATTCTGAACCTGGCGGCCAAATATGGTGCTTACAATGTGCGTATCTTTGGTTCTGTGGCACGGGGAGAAGCTGATTCAAATAGCGATGTTGACTTTTTGGTGGAAATGGAGGTGGGGCGTAGTTTGCTGGATTTGGGTGGGCTATTGATGGAATTGCAGAGTTTGCTAGGCTGTCGGGTGGATATTGTAACTGAGAAAGGCTTACGTCAGCGAATTCGCGATCGCGTTCTGAAGGAAGCGATTCCCCTATGAGAAGCGATCGCGAGAAGTCACAGGATATTTTGGAAGCGATTGACCGCATTGATCGCTATGCTGTTCAGGGTCGGCAGGCTTTTGAGGAAAGTGAGTTGATTCAAGCCTGGTTTACTCAAAATCTTCAGGTTATTGGTGAAGCCTCTCGTGCGCTTTCTTCAGATTTGAGGGATCGAAATCCAGAAATTCCGTGGATACAAATCATTGGTATGAGAAACATCCTGACCCACAATTACTTTGAGGTTGATTTAGATATTGTTTGGGCGGTTATCGAGCAGGATCTACAGGATCTGAGACACAAGATAGAAAATATGCTGAAGTCCATGCCACCCGCTGACTGAATCTACAGATATCCCCTTAGCCTCTAACAGGGGTAACGATTATGTCTACTTATGAAGAAGTGTTGAGCCTTGCTAAATGTTTAGCTAGGGACGATCGATCACGATTACTGGCGACGCTAACGGCAATGATGGTCCATCCTCTGTCATCAGAGTGACAGGCTATGGCGGTGGAAGGAACTGGTATCCGACAACAGCCTTGAAGCAATAGCTATTTGGGGGCAAGGGTGACTGATTGGCAACAGGTTGTTTTGCCGCCTCGGTACGGTGACGCGACTGGGCAGGGGATCTAAGTAAGGCAGGTTAAAATTGAGCCAAGGCTCATCCCATCAGGAGGTCAGGCGTGGCAATGTCATCCCCTAAGGTTGCTGATATGACGGTTGCGGATCTGAAGGCGTTGATTCGGCAGGTAGTGCGGGAGGAACTTCGGGGGCAGCAGTCCCCGCCCGCGATCATCGATGTGGATAAGCTCCGAGAAACTATGGCTTCGATCGATCGTCACCGCTGGACCCCACCACCCGGAACGCCCACCGCTAGCCAACGGATCATTGAGGAGCGGGAGCAATGGCGGCAAGGTATGTAGTGGATGCGAGTGTGTTGGGGCATTATCTTGATGTCGATGTTTACACAACAGAGGCTAACTATTTAATCTCTGGCTTAGCGCGTGGGGATTTTCTGTATATTCCAGAATTTTGTTTGTTGGAATGTGCCAATATTCTCTGGAAGCATGTCCGTTTTGATGGATTACCGCAGACCGATGCAGAGATGATACTCACAGATTTTTTGGATCTGCCTTTCCAGATTTTTCCTGCACATGTGCTGCTATCCCATGCTCTAGAAATTGGCCTGAGATATCAACTGACGGTCTATGATTCTTTTTATGTCTCCCTTGCGCTCGACTTGAATTGTCCGCTGGTTACTGTGGATGCTCGTCAAGCACAAGCAGCCTCGGCGAGTGGTGTTACCCTCAAACCTATCACTGACTTTACCCCTTCCTAGTTTTGAATTTTGCATTCTGAATTTTGAATTGAATTTTTATGACTAATGACGAATTACAGCAATTAATTGAAAAAGCTGCTCAGGAAGATGCAACTAGCCTAGATCTTTCCTGGAAGAGATTGACCGAACTGCCAGAATCAATCGGCAAATTGACACAGCTAAAAAAGTTGAACCTAAGTGGCAATCAATTAAGTATACTTCCAGAATCGATTGGTTGTCTAAGCAATTTGGAGATACTAAGCCTCAATCAAAATCCACTATCTGAACTACCAACATCTATTGGGCAATTGAATAATCTTATAGAACTTGAACTTTGGCAGAACAAACTAAGGAAATTACCTGAATCAATAGGTAATCTTGCTAACCTCTGCACACTTCACTTAAGTCATTTCCATGTCAGTGATGAATACTGGTTTCTAATCAGCAAATTAAGAAACCTAAAAATTCTCTATTTATGGCAGAATTCACTAACTAAAATTTCAAAAGAAATTGCTCTACTTAATCAACTTAAAAAGTTATATATTGGCTATAATGAAATAAAAATATTGGCAGAAGAAATAGGCGAATTATCTCACCTATCTTATCTTGGTCTTAACAATAATCACGTGACGAGTTTGCCAGAATCAATCAGCCAACTCACTCAACTGAACACGCTTGATCTCAGCAACAACCAACTGAGCAGTTTGCCAGAGCCGATCGGTCAACTCACCCAACTCACCACACTTAACCTCAGTGGCAACCAACTGACGAGTTTACCAGAATCGATCGGTCAACTCACCCAACTAACCACACTTGACCTTAGCCATAACCAACTGACGAGTTTACCAGAGTCGATCGGTCGTTTAACTAAATTGACTCAGTTTAACCTTTTTGGTAATACCCTGACGACACTACCACCAGAAATTCGATGGAAAGACGGTCTAGAGATTCTAAGGTTCTATCAACAACGATGGGAACAATCCATTGATAGGCTCTATGAAGCCAAACTCTTAATCATCGGTGAAGCAGGTGCAGGCAAAACTTCCCTAGCCAAGAAAATTGAAGATGAAACCTACGAACTCCAACCCGATGAAACCTCTACCGATGGCATCGACATTATCCAATATCGCTTTCCCCTAGACAATGGCAAAGAATTTCGCGTTAATATTTGGGACTTTGGCGGTCAGCAGATTTACCACGAAACCCATCAATTCTTCCTCACCAAACGCTCCCTCTATGCCCTCGTTGCCGATGCTCGCAAAGAAGATACCGACTTTTACTACTGGCTCAAAATCGTCGAACTCCTCAGTGACAATAGCCCCCTCTTGATTATCAAAAACGAAAAACAAAACATCCCCCTTAGCATCGACGAACGGCAACTCCGAGGCGAATTTACCAACCTCAAAGAAACCCTCGCCACTAACCTCGCCACCAATCGCGGCCTCCCCGAAATCCTCACCCAAATCAAACACTACATCACTCACCTCCCCCACGTCGGCGACGAACTCCCCAGAACCTGGGTCAAAGTCCGGGAAGTCCTCGAACAAGACCCGCGCAACCATATCCCCGTCGAAATCTTCCTGCAGATTTGCCAAGACAACGGCTTCACCCGCAACGAAGACAAACTCCAACTCAGCAGCTACCTCCACGACCTCGGCGTCTGCCTCCACTTCCAAGCCGACGACCTCCTCGCCAAAACCGTCATCCTCAAACCCACCTGGGGCACCGATGCCGTCTACAAAGTCCTGCGCAACCCCCAAGTCAACCAAAACCGGGGCAAATTCACCCGCGCCGACCTCGCCACCATCTGGCAAGACGAAAAATACGCCCCCATGCACCGCGAACTCCTGCGCCTGATGATGAACTTCAAACTCTGCTACGAAATCCCCGGCCAACCCGGCACCTACATCGCCCCCCAACTCCTCAGCCCCGAATCCCCCGACTACGATTGGGACGATCGCCAAAACCTACTCCTGCGCTACGAATACGAATTCATGCCCAAAGGCATCCTCACCCGCTTCATCGTCGAAATGCACCGCTGGATCGAGCAACAAACCCTCGTCTGGAAAACCGGCGTTGTCCTTGCTAAAGACGGAGCCAGAGCCGAAGTTACCGAACGCTACCGCTACCACAAAGGCGAAATCCGCATCCGAGTTTCCGGCTACCGCCAACGCGACCTCCTCACCACCGTCCGCCACGAACTCGACAAAATCCACGCCACCTACGAACGCCTCAAATACAACACCCTCGTCCCCTGCAACTGCAACACCTGCAAAGGTAGCCAAGAACCGTTCTTCTATGAATTGAAGGATCTTTATGAGTTTATGGATAACCAACAAGATCAGATTCAATGTCGGAGAAAGCCTTTCAAAATGGTGAGTGTGAGGAGCTTAATTGACGATGCCACTCTTCCAATCAACTGCTCAGATCCCCATCAAAGCGATCGCGCTCGTAGCTCTCACTACCATACCCACTTCCATGAATCTGTAGGTATTGTGAATATTGAGGGGACCACCACCGGACAGCAAACTGGTATTGATTCGAGCGATCGTGAACCGTGTGATTGACCCCAACGCCATCCCCGACCACCCCCGCCGTGCCGCCGCCTATGACTGCTTCCGCATTCTCCCCAACCAGCGAATTCGTTACTATGGCACCTATAAAGCTGCCAAACTCCCTGGCAAAACCGCAGGTGCCCGCCTCGTCGTCGAAGTCGATTTCACCGGCACCGTCCGCCGCACCTGGTACGAAAGCTATGACCACCAAAACCGCGTTATCCGTATTCACCCCAAAACCCCCCAAGACCTCGGCCACATCGAAATCGACCCCCTAACCGGCAAGGAAACCGAACGATGGTAGATACTCAAACCCGCCTCACCCCCACTGCATCACTGCAATCCAGCCTTGTGCAACACTTGCAGCAAGTGATCACCCATCAACTCACCAGCCAAACCCTTGTCCAGTGGGCCGAAACCCTCCATTGGCAACTCCTAGAAGGTGCCCATAAAACCGATCAAACCCCAGCCACCCAAGCCCTACGCGAAATCTTGTCCGATATCCTCTTGCAATGGGAATGTCTACAAGCTCACCACCACGAAACCAGCCGAACTTATTCGCCGCCCCTTGAATTTCCCAGCCAATGGCTCACTGCTTGGCTCCAGCAAATCCAATCAATCCAGGTAACCCCCATGTCAACCATTAACTTCAACAATTCTGTCGGTATTGCTAACGTTAATAGCACCCTTCATGGCGATCAAATTGGCATCCAAAATAACCAGACGGTTAATCCTGAACTACAAGCCGTCCTCAACGATATCCAAACCCTGATCACCCAACTGCAAACCCAATATCCCACCGTTAACACCGAAACTGAAGCCCTCGCCATTATCGACGCCGAATTCACCGAAATCCGCCAAACTCCCACCCACAAACTCGCCACCCTCCGCCAGCAAATTCTGAATCCAGAACGCCACCTCCAAGCCCTAAAAGCAGTCCTCAATGAAATCGTCAACTATTATCTTGAAGAAAACATCTGGGGAAAAGCCGCGATCGTCTACCTCGATAAAATGAGTGAAGATCCCAAGCAAGGAGCCTGAATTAGGAAAACCTCCGTGAACCCCCTGCTTAGACCCAGCATTCAAGCTCTAGATACCGTGCTCCTCACTCGCGACTTCCCAGATCAAGGACTCCACCAAGGTGATCTGGGTGCTGTTGTTTACTCTTATCCCCACGGTGCAGCCTTTAATGGATTAGCTATAGTAATTCCAGGTGACTTATAAGTATGGGGTAGGCATAACGATGGTACACATCCGCGCCCTGCACGACGACGGGGGTGTTGGGGGCAAATTGGGAAAGGGACGCGATAAGTTCGTGACCTGTCATGGTGCGTTGCTGAATCGGTATTCCATATTAGCGGGTAGTTTTAAGGGTTCACTCAGTCCTTCAAAGGTGTAGAAATCACCTAGCATCTGCACGTTACGAATTAGGCTGACGGGGGGCATATTGATGGTGTCATAGCTCAACACTTGATTAGTGAACATCACATCCAATGGATTGAGTGGGTAAGGCCATAAGAATATCTGTGCAGAATTACGCTTGGGTTTAGGCAATTCCTTGATTTTGATCTCTGCCTTACTCATCCATTTCCCTAGCCGAATCCAACGAGGAAAAGAGAGGGGATTTTTAGAAATGGCAAAAAATTCAAACTGACTTTCAGGGGCAATTTCCTTGGCACGGCCAAAACTAGGGATGTTCTTCTGGGTTTTCTGCATTTCAACGTGATAGCGGTTGTCAGCATACTTCCAGGTATTCAAGACTGTCGCATGACGGACAGCCCTAGCTGGTGTGACATAAATCCCCTGCTGATTGAGAGGAGTAAGGTGCGCCTCATACTGCGGTACCTGCTCTGGGCAGAAGTAGCGGTAGGTGTTGTCTTCTGAGACGGTAGTGGCATATTTTTCGCTATCTACCAGACCTAGGGCATAGCAAAGAGCATAGTTATGCAGCACAGGTTCCGTCTCGTAGAGCCGTCCGATCTCCCGCGTAGCGAAGTAAAGACTGTCGTGCAATTCTAACGTAGCGCGATAAATATGGGGCATGGCTATGACCTCGCGCTAGCCGTCTTCTTCTTGCCAATGTGCTTCTCTGCGTAAGCCTTGGCCTCATCATCAGCCTGTTTCAAGATAGAACGAATGCCTGTCTCGCTTGCTGTTAGAACTTTCACCTCAGTCAGCAGCGATTGGAAGTCATCACCAATCAAATCAGTATGCACAATAAACTCCTCAGCCATGAGAGATTGAATCGCAGTAGTTGCTGCTTGCAGCACATCATTCTCATCTAAAGGATCAGGAGCCTTGAGAGTACCATTCGTTTGCATTTGGTCGTAGATTGCCTGAGTCCAACGCAGGTTGCTGACAATTTCACCATCCGCAAACACGACACCGATTAATTCATTCCGGACTCGACCCGTGCGCGTCGTCTGTGCCCCATAGTGGCGTGTCCTCAGGATATTATTGAAGACATAGAGGAAGCTGGCTTCAGTAGGATCTTTGAGAGTGATAATACTGGGGAAGAAAACCTGTGGTCGAATGTGATCCTGCTGATTAATACGACTGGTAACTTCACCGGGTTTTGAGCCTTTTTCTCCTTTGGATGCCATCGTACCGTTCTCAAAGGGGGCATTAAGCGTAAAAGTTTCGTGAGATTCATCAAAAGCAGTAATGGAAAAAGCGGTATCAACAACCACTTTCGACTTTTCAGATCCAGAATCGCCGATCGCAAACCCATAGATAATGCAGTCAGGGTTATCCATGCCGAACTCAACGTTGTATTCACACTCATCCGGCTTGACAAAACCGTAGGTCCGCAGCAGTTCTCGCCCCACTAGGCGTTCAGGAGTAGACTGCTTCCGTTTGAACATGGCAAGGCGGCTGATAGTGCTCCTGTCTGTTACGCCTGCCCGTACTCTGGCTTTGTTGAGTTCGCTATCGGTTTGGAACAGTGGGTACGACTCAGTGACGCGCACCGTCAAAAAGTGGGCGTACTTGCCCATTGGTTTGTAGGGGATTTCCGTGTGGAAGAATTTAGCATCAACGGATTTTAGCAGAGCCATTTTGATCTCCTTGTGGTAGTTAAAAGGGTAGTCAAGTAGAAGGGAAAAGATTTACTGATGACTATTCAGTCTCATCCTGGAGAACTTCGCCTTGGACTTTGAGTTCTTGGTTCTCCTTGTCTTGTTCTAGACGATAGAGAAACTCGCAGGTATCACGAATGAGATTAAGTTGACGACCCGCTAGGCGAGCACGATCGCCCGCAAAAGCTTTCTCAAAAACGTCAATGACAAAATAGCGGGCAAAGTCTAGAACAAGTTGGCGTTCCTTCTCGCGATCGCTGATCACCCAACGCCCTTCAGCCGTAGATGCATGAACCCGATCCATCAGCTTAAAGACCGCAGCCGCAACCACCGTCACTAGGGCCTCATCATGGAACATACTGGTTTCAGCATTGAGAATCGTATCAGCAGCAATATCAATGGGCTTGAGAACCGCATTTGCTTTAGGGTTGTAGCGCTTGTTAGCCCGGTAGAATTGCCGATAGAGATCAGTCAACTTTTTCGGGTGGTTGATCGGTGAGTTGGGAGTCAAAGTCCATTCCTCCTGGTCAAATTGATAGGTAGCATAGGGATCAAAACAGGGATAAAAGTGATAGGCGTAAAGTCTAATTTTTTGAGGGCTAGGTGCGTCAACTTTCTGTCCTCGACTCCACTTGGCGAGATAGGAAAAAACATACAGTGGGCTAGTCTCAAGATCTTTTGCCAATTCCGTGAAACGCCCCCAGTTAGCGTCATAGCCGCCTTTTCCCTGTTTGGCATGGACATCCATGTGAATAGCATAGGCCGCAGTTAGCGTATTTAACGGTGCAGGGTGCTTGATGCCGCTCTCATCCGTCCAACCCTCGAGAATAGTGTCTAACCGAAAGCGATCTTGCCCAACCAATGTGCGGAAGGCATGGGGCGCACTATCGAGAAAGACACTTTCCTCAAATTCGGCCCCATCCGTAAAGGGTGGAATGGGTGATTCCGAGACAACAGTCTTCACATCCAAAATCATTGGAAAGGCAAAGGCTAACCAACTAGGCATTACCCAAGATTCCGTATCTGTACTATCCCGGCCTGGGGGTAGCGCCATAAAATAGAAAGTTAAGGGCTTGTTGTTGGGATAGGAAAGCTTGAAGGTGCGATCGCGTCTAAAGTTGGGGTCATCTTCCGGCAGTTGCTTATGCTGGGCCAAGGCTTCATCCATGAGAAAGGCATCGACAGTTTGATACTGTTCACGACTGAAATCTGCCTCTAGTTGTTTATTGATGAAGTGGTTACGGATGCTGGTATCAAAGCGAGTTTGGGCGATAGTACTGTAGGCTCGCTGTAGAAATGAGTTGGTTTCTGGGGTGAAGTAGTAGGTTGGATAGAAATAGAGATAGCGATATTTACCATCTTCAAAGCGCTTACCAACAGCTTGAGTTTGATTCATCAAAATTTGCCGCAGCATCATCTCAATACCCGCAATACTAGAGATATTACGTTTGGCATTAGAACCCCCTAGATGTTGCTTGTTGGTATAGACCTGTGGGGTGAACAGCACAGCCGATTCCATCTGCTCACTGACGGAATAGGGTGAGTGGGAAATGGAGCAAATCATCTGCCGTCCTCGTCCTGGTTTCTTGGCAGCATTGTAGTAGCTCAGTTCTTTCAAAAAGACTTCAACTTGCTCAGCAGTCGAGAGTTCCTGCACTTGCCCTGGCAGCATAATAACTTTACTAACCCAATCCCGGACATCCCCCCAGCCATCGGGGAGTTCATACTGGGCTATAACAGGTTGCGTAAGCTGCGTAACGTAGGTAATAACCTCACGACAGATATCATGCAAATCCTCAATGCCAGGATTTTGGGCTAGAAACTTAGCGGCAAGAAAATACCACTCGTAGGGAACGCCGCCAGTGTTGCCCTTGAGCTTAAGTTCCTTAAGCTTTTCGTTAATCCCTTGGATCTCGCGGATCTGCGGTAAATAGTCAGAGAGGTCCCAAAACTCAGCTACTTTGTGAATGATATTGTCAGGCAATAAAGCCTCAGGGATAGGTGGCAATTCAGGTAAACTCTTCTTCCTTTTACGCTCTTTAGCTCCCTCTTTGATTAGCTCTTCTAGTTGATTAAAGCGTTCACCCCAGATTTTGCGGCTTATAAGATCTCCAAATTCTGCTAGTTGGTCAATGCGAATATCGTCATTGAAGGTAAAGTCGTAGCCAGCAGACAATACTCCCCGTTGCTGAAAGGCAACTAGATTTTCACTACGTTTACTGGCAACTGATCCCTTATTCGAGTTGAGGATGCGTAAGGTTGCACTCAAAGCCACACTCATTAAGCTAGAGTCATCAAAGAATAGGTTGTAATAGTCGGCATATTTCATCCCTTTGCCGTCACGACCAAACCCAGTTTGCCGGAGACGTAGTTGCCCTGAACATAGATCCTTAATACTAGCCACTACGCGATCGGGCAGGGTATTGGTGCTGACAACTGGTGCGTCACGCTGGGCTAAGTAAATTACACCTGTGGGCAAATACAACAGCGGGGTATATTGCTCTTGAGCAGTAGTATTTAGACTGGTATGAGCATCCATCAAAGCGTTGTTGAGCACATTTGTCAGCACCCCCCGATTTTCGGAAATAGCATGATAGGTAAATCGTAGTTGTCCATCGCTGAGACCGTGAATAATGTCATTGAGGCCAGGGTTCTCGGCATCTTGAGGGTGCTTGATGATCGAGGCAAGACGATCGGCGAGACAAGTAAGATCTGAAAGGCAGCGCAGGGTACGATCGCGCAAAACAGGATTGAGGCTCTCTTCACTGAGATTAAGATTTGTGTCATTGCGTCGTTGGGCGTTGTAGGCCAAAAATAGTAGATCATCAAGGTACTGCCCCCAATCCTCTGGTCGATCGCGACAGATAAAGATGTCTAGATCTAAAGCCTGGACAAGGACGGTAATGATTGCTCGATGCTCTGCGATCGGGCGTTTACGAATATCCTGTGAGCGATCGCGTCGGATAGCCCGAAAAGCCTCTGGCATCTTGGGAAGCAGATCGTAGTCAAATTTCTCAAAGTCATGCAGAATAAAGCCTGCGATCAGAAGACGACGTTCTTGCTCTCTGACTAAACGTTTAACAGTTGTATCGAGATGCTGCAACCGTCGCTCGATGAGGTTGGCAGGAAAGAGTCCATTCAACAGGTGCGTATTGAGCGATTGATCAGCAGCGTTATCGCGGCGAATCGGTTCCTTGCCCTCAGCAATTCGCTTAGGGTTAACCACGCGATCGAGATATTCCGCAAAGAATTTACCGCCTTTAGCCGTTACCCCGATCGTGTATTTCAGCAGATTAGGCAAGACTGTTTCGGCAAAGTCCTGCATCACGCTATCATCAGGATTCTGGACTTGAACTGCTTCTCGCAGCAGTTTGAGCGTTAGTAGTCCCCGTGTAGCAGGTTCTACAGTTCTATTACCATCTTCATCAAAGCCATAGTCATCATCTAGAAAATCAAAATCATCATCAGCATTATTTGACATGGACTTCTCCTAGATATTTTGAGTAACATCAGTTGACACAGCTAATTATAAAATCGGTCATATCTGCATCGGAATATTTCAATTTTGGTTAGGAGGACGAATCCTTACTCGTTTTAGTTCAGCAGTAATTATGGCACCTGATATTAATTCATTACCATAGAGTTCAAGTACACGCAAAGAGACTGCTATTTGCTGCCGACCATTAAGCCCAACTAGCCGAACAATACCACAGTGAGGAATTCCTTTAACAATCGCTAGTTCGCCAAAATCTTTATCAAGGGTAATAAAAGTACGAGCCTCTCGATGGGCAGTTGCTAAGATGCTGACATCTCCGGGATCGGTCTCCCAGTCACCAACCCAAACGACGTCATAGCCAGCAACTTTTAGTGCAGAACTTACCCCACCCCAGACGCAGGTATCTAGGAGAATTCTCACTGTGCTGTCTCCACAAGTAGTGGTTCGATCCGCTCATGGGCAACTAACCGATAGGCATAGGCAAGACAAGCTAAAATGTCTTCCCGCTCCAGCCAGGGATAACCTTCTAAAAGGGTTTCGATCGTATCCCCGGCTGCCAACATCCCTAAAACATGCTCAACCGCAAGACGACGCCCCCGGATGATGGGTTTGCCGTTAAAAATCTGCGGGTTAGTGGTAATACGCTTCAGTAGCTCTTGATCATTCATGATAGGTGTCTCCGTAAACAATTTATCTCGTGGGCTAGGTTAGGGTGCTTGCTTTGCGGGAGATGCTTTAGTAGTCGCAGCGTGGACTGCCCTCTAGAGAGTAAGGATTTTCCATGAATTCCAATTCTGTGCTACGCCCCACGCTATATCTCAATGCTGCGATGATGGACTCCATTGATGAGACGCGGTCTTCTAAGCTCGCATGCTTCTGCTCAACTTCCCGAATTCGCTTGTCTTGAAAACTGTTGCGGGTCCTTTCAGCCTCAATCAGGTCGATAAAACTGCGCAGTAAGTCGAGGTCTAGGTTGGGTTGCCGCATGGTCTGATCCTCTTGTGCATCTTTGATCAGGATTCTAGCACATCCTTTTTAGTATGTCATGACCATTGCAAAAATCTGTTGGCTGTCTGATATGCTGATCTCTAGCAGGGGAGGCGCTAGCGCGAACAGCACAAAGCCTTGATATAAAAGCCCTCCTAGGGATTGAAACATGACTTACTAAGTGCCGAGTCGGTTCCTCCCCTGCCCAATACTTTATGCCACCCATAGCTCACCTCCCTCCTGCCGGAATCGGTGGGCGAGGGTGTCGATCAGCAGGGCTGACTGGCCGAAAGCCACCGAGTAGGGCGCGTTGGCGTCGTGCAGACTGTGGAGATCACTGATGGGGTAAATCTGGAAGTGCATCGGTAGCTGCAACCGCAGACGGACCTCTCGCACTGGTTTCCGCAGCACATAGCCCACCACCGCCTGAGACTGGAGACGACGATTAATGGAACCTACCCAGGGATTGTCAGGTTGCCAAACCTGTAGCCCCACTAACACCTGCACCTTATAAGCATCCGCGATCGGTTGCAGGTCACCAGGGTAGGTAAACCTCCAGTTCAGCCGCTCTTCGCGGTAGCTTCTTAGCTTCATGAAACCCAGGCAGTACTCAAAGCGCCCCTTAGGAATAGGTTGCCCCGTGCGGGTAGCTGTTTCCTTAAGCATTCCTAGAAATGCCGCCTTACTCCACATTTCAATGTCCAGGTTACTGAGGATACCCGGAAGGTCATAGGTTTTGAAACGATCGCCCGCGTTTGGCTCAGTCAAATCGTATAACCCACATTGCAGAGGACTCGATCCCCGAAAGCTCGTCGCCTCATCCGCGATCGGATTGCCCTTTTTACCGGAAAGGCGTTGCCAATCAGCAGCCCAACCGCCAATCCGCCCACCCACCTGCCTCAGGCTAACGCCAAAGACCTGCTCACAGGCATCATGGAAGTTTTGCAAAGAGCTGGCATATTGCTGTTGCAGATTAGGGTGCCGCAGTTGTTTAGCGAGGTAAACCGACTGGACACTTCCCCAACGTTTGTAATACCCTTCAAAGTCATTAATCCGTCGATATTTCTCTTGAACAAGGGTTTGGAAATGGATACGATCGCACACATCTCCATCGGCTAAAACCGCTTCTTCCCCAGCAAACAATCGCTCAACAAAGAAGTTGGGGACTAGAGCGTAGGCTTGAAAACAATCAAACAGGATATCCTGCCCATCTTGTTTATAGCCACTGTGGCGACCCAATCGCCCTAAGCGCTGGATAAAGTTACCCGCATCTGACGACTCAAAGATCAGGAAATTGATCTTAAAATCAACCCCTACATCGATCGTACTGGTACCAATGACCAAATCAGCCGCTAGCGATTCGGCTTTTTCCTGACTACCTGATAAACCCGTATTTTCTCGCACCGTTAGCCCTTGCTGAGCAAAGAGATTCCTAAAAAGTGGGATTAGCCGTTTCACCGCTGCGATCGAGTTGAGAATGATGGCCCCCTTACTCCCAGGATGCAATAGAAACTGATTGAGGATCGATTCCTGGTTCTCCTTCAGCCAAGTTTCAGAAGCCTTACTCGCTGGCTCCAGTGGCACAAAGGTTAAGTCGATCGCATGGGTTACTTGCCGCCAGTGGGCAGCCGCTAAGGTCTTGCTTTCTGCGGATGTATCGGGAAACTGGTACTTACCCTCATCAATAGGATCGATAAACCGGCATCGAAAGCCAGCCTGATTCAAACGCTGGCGAAGTGTACCACTGGGAGTTGCCGATAAAAAGAGGAACTTCTTCTGGCGATTTGTCGATCGCATCAGTAACATCGTGTTCAGTACACTTGCAATTTGGGGAGCAGCAAAAATATGAAACTCGTCAAAAATAAACAGATCAAAATCTTTATCAATTCGATTCCAGAGTTTATCGGGATTATCCTTAGACGTTAAATAAGCACCTCGATGCAGGTAATGAAAGATATCTGGGTTAGTGATCAGGACTTCCGACTGGCCAGAACGAGACGCGATCGCACTTGCCTTCCGTAAGCCCTCGTTCTCAACATAAATCTCTAACTCAGGCCCACTCAATTGGTTAACCCGTGGTGTATTGGCTGGTTGAAATTGGTGAATGTAGTCCTGTACCTGATTCTCCTGGTCACGCGCTAGGGCATTAGTTGGGTAGAGCGCGATCACATAGCATTCTCCCTGTAAAACATCTAAATACGCAGCCAAACTCTTACCATCCCCCGTCATCGCTGAATTGAACACCACATCAATATTGGGATCACGTAGTGCCTTCAGAGTCTCAAGCTGATGCCAAGATAATTGCCAACCCTCCGGCAAATGGATTCCAGGAGGAACCTCAATCGCAGGGCAAGAGTAGACGGGTTTCAGATGAATTGAATGCATAGATTTTCCCGTTAAAAAAGCCTTACTCGCACCTAGCCCAACAGTTGATCAACTGTAAACGGCACATCCGGAAACGCCTGGAACGCGATCGCTTCCCCTTGGCAAAAAATTTGTACCCGTTGATAGCCTGCTGCACAGGGTTCCCGATAGACATGCACCGCCCCCATCGTTAGATCCACTACCCACACCTCCGGGATCTCCCCCTGGGCATAGAGCGGCATTCGCACTGATCGATCAAACGCGATCGTCGTATCCGCCACCTCGACCAACGCCCACACATCCGCTGCTTGAGGATAGCCCCCCGTATAAAAATCCGATCGCCACCGCAGTATCGCCAAATCCGGCTGCGGTAATGAATCTAACCCCAATTGGATCGGACCTTGCACCCGCACGGTGACCCACTCCGCCAACATCTGTACAAATAATTCCGCCAAACGATTGACACAGCTTGTATGAACAGGCCCCACCGGAGCCATTACGAGCACTTCCCCCTGGAATAATTCAACCCGATCGCGATCGGTCAGAATTCCCACCTCAATCATCCGTTCATATTGCTCGACTGTGAATTTTTTGCGCAAAGTCAACCCCAGCCTAGTGAGTGACTGAGGGAGCCTAACATCCCACCAGCCATTGGCTTGAGTCAATGGCCAGTCCCTCACTACGGCAAAAAAGACGATCAATTAAGTGCACGTATCTTGTGGTTAAGCACAGAAGTGTTGAAAGTTAGGTTAAGCGATGGAAAAAAAGGACAGAATGCAGTATTCTGTCCTCTAACAAATAAAAAATGATGTTCTATGATAGCCTCATTCCCGAAGCTTGTCAAATTGATCTTGAAGCAGCTTTGTCCGC
>NZ_JBRCAD010000005.1:0-9199 GCF_053493415.1 Trichothermofontia sp.
CCTGCGGGAGCATCAGGACCACAGTGCTGCTGTCCTCGTGCGAGAGAACCGCCAGGGGCGATTTGTGGCCCAGCGCTTACAGGATCGGTTTAAGCAGGCGGGCATTGAGATTTACGAAGTCGGGGAACAGGATCGCCACTCCCATGTGCCCGGTGAGATGCTGGCGTTGTTGCAATTCCTCGATCGGCCCCACTCGCCCGATCGCCTCAAGGCCGCCCTCAGTGTTCTGGTTGCCCGTCAGCGCATCCCGGCCCAGGATCTCGATGCCCTCGCCAGCCTGCCGGAACAGTTTCTTTATCCCACGCCCCTCGATCCCCCCCAGCCAGAGCCGGTCCAACGGGCACGCCGCTATGGGGTCAGCCTCCTCCGTGCGCGTTTAGAACTGCCCAGTTACCAGTTGATTTCCTTCCTCGCGCTTAGCCTGGGCTATGACCAAACTGAATTGGCCACGGCGGATAAGTTGGTGAGTCGCATTCTGCAACAAACGCTGGGGGATACGTCTTTGGCGGCGATGATTACCGTGTTGAGTGAGATTACCAACTCGGAGCGCTTTGAACCGGTGGAAACCGATGAGGTGGAATCCCGCTATGCCCGTGCTGGTCGGTTGACGATTATCACAATGCACAAGGCCAAGGGGCTGGATTGGGATTATGTGTTTCTGCCGTTCTTACATGACACGGTGATTCCGGGAAAACCTTGGGTGCCGCTGCAAGCCCAATTCCTGGGCGAATTTACCCTGGCGGAGGTGGCCCGCGCCCAAATCCGCGCCGATCTCCATGCCCAATTGGATGCTCCTGGGGAGACTTCTGCTGCATTGGCGGGGGCGGTTTCACCGTTGGCCTCGCCCGCGATCGCGTGGCAGCAGGCGAATCAACTCAAAATGGCTGAAGAATATCGTTTGCTTTATGTAGCGATGACACGGGCACGGCGGTTGTTGTGGATGTCGGCGGCGCGGCAGGGTCCGTTTACCTGGAATCAACTGGGTAAGCTGGACGATCGCTCCCCCTGTCCGGTGTTACCTGCCCTCCGCCGCCAGTTCCCCCAGGCGTGTTTTTAGGGATGTTAAGACTGCTCTGCTTGAAACTGCTCCAGAAGTTCCTGACGGGAGGACTGAAGAATTAACCGAGCGCGATCGCTAGGGGACAGGGCCATCAATTGAGGGATGATGCTGGCTAGGCCTTCATCAAGGCGATCGAACTTAGCCATTAGGAGCGCTTCTAGGTCAGCCCGTTGGCCCTCTTGACGGCCTTGTTCTAGGGTTTCGGCCAACCATTGTTCATAGACAGGGGATAAGTTCATCGCAATCTCCTGTTCAGATCTGCTTAGATTGTGCCGTCTTTGCAGGGTGATCTGCAACTGGGCGAGGGCGGCGAGGGCTTGGCGTTGCAGGGGGTGGTTTGCTAGGGCCATGAGTTCGGCGATCGCGCTTCTCTGAACAGTGCCGCGTCCGAGGAGGCGGAGCCAGAGGGTGTCAGGATGGGTGGGGAGTTGGTGAATGACCACGATCGCAGTCCGCAACGCCGGAGCCAGAAAGTAGACACCCTCCGACCAGCCCGCTTGAGGTTCGGCCCGGAAACTGGTGAGGAGGCGCGGGGAGGCAGTGGGCACCAAGATCCAGAGGTGGGGCAGGTCAGAATCCAGTATTTTTTGTTTTTGGCGTTTGGCGTCGCGGCGTTGGTGGGCTTGGAGCAGCAGCAGTTTATTGAGGCAGGCACAAATTTCGGCGGCAGGAGCCGGGTTACGAAAGGCTTCGAGCAGGGCGGGGGTGGTGAGCATTTGCCCCAGGAGGCCGAGCAGGTGTTGCTGGGTGGCGAGTTGCGGGTTGGGTGTGAACCAGAGATCGACTTGTTGGGGTTCGCCGGGGGAAATTTCCAGGCTGATTTCTGACTCTTCGCTGAAGGGCGTGAGGAGTCCTTTGAGGTATTGTTTGGCAAATTGATCGTGGGGTTGGCGGGGCATGACGTTGGCCCCTGTGGGCGACAGGGCCATTCACTGGGGAATCATGCAGGTTAGGTTTTCATCAAGTCGATCGCGTCATACTCAAAACCAGTCGGTAACTCTCCCCGTAAAAGGTAGGTGTTGATCTGACGGGCCAGTGTTTTTTCAATAGCGGCATCGAAGGTCGGGGGCAGTGGCCAATGCAGGGCGCGGTAGAGGTCAAATCGGTACAGGTCAAAGGTGGCTTCAATCAGGGTGGTGTAGGCTCTGGCGGCATCCAGTGCCCAGCGATCGTAGGCAAAGAAGGCGGTGCCAAGCCCCAGGGGTATTGCCCACCAGGCCCAAATTCCCCAAATCAGAAACAGCAGGCTCCAAAGCCAAATGCGAACGGCACTATCCAGATCGGCACGGGTGGCTTGTAGATCGGCTTTGACCGCATCGGGAAGGAGGAGCCATAGGTGGGGCCAGCAGACGATCGCGTCCAGCCCATATTTTTCGAGGGGCCGTCGTTCCGCTGCCCGGAGAATATTCCCTAGGCGGGTGGGCATGGTTTGGTTGGGTAGGGGCATCTGGAGTTGTTGCCGATCGAGTTGGATAAATTCCTCCTGTTGTTCAGCCGTGAGTTGGGCCGGATCAGTGTTGGCAAGGTGAGCAAGGGGTTGCCAGCGATCGCGGACCTGCTGATGATGTTTTGCGGCTCTACGGATCAGCCAGCGGCGGAGGGGACGTAATTGGGTTGGCCAGTAGCCTTCGAGAAAGCGTAATACGGACAGGTCGAACCGTTGTACGACGAAGCCAGAAGCTGCAATGATGCAGAAACCGACAATAAGAAGGGCGATTTGTAGGGGTTCCGGGTAGGCACTAAATTGGGCACTCAGGGTTTGCCAGCCATAGTGTTGTAGCGCGACGGCGGCTCCGCCTGCCCAAAAGATAAAGGCCGGGGTTAAGGTGGTTCCTACCCATTGTTCGGCGAGTTTGCCGCTGACTCCTTTCAGAAATTCGCTAGACACGTTAGGCTCCCAATTGTCAACACGGTCAAGCCAATACCGATTTTCTCAACACAAATCTAAAATTGAAACCCCTTTCTAGCCAGCCTGCTAAAATCTAAAATCTAAAATCTAAAATCTAAAATCTAAAATCTAAAATCTAAAATCTAAAATCGTATCCCCCTACTCACTCAGCCAAGTAAACAATTGCCCAACAGTTAGGTTAAAAGATTCGGCAAAGGCGGGAACGGGTAAGCGATCGCTGATGGTTTCATAAACGGCGATCGTTTGATTCGGGAAATAGGCGAACACCAGTTCTTCATCCGGATCAATCAACCAGCCGAGTTGGGTGCCGTGGGCAAGGCAGTGGAGGATATTGCGCACAACTTTAGTATGACTTTGCTCTCGAGAGAGGATTTCGATCGTCCAATCGGGTGCTAGCAGAAATTGATTCGCAACTTTTCCCGCTGCATCGCGGGGAATGCGCTCCCAGGTGAAGACGGCAACATCAGGAACAAGCGATCTGCCCCCGAAGGTACAGCGCAATTCAGAATAAGCGCGGGCAATATGCGATGGTTTTAGACTAAGGTTGATTGCGGTACCTAGGTCAAGCTGAACAGTGCTGTGCTTTCCTTGGGGCATGGGTTTCTGGATAATTTGACCATCAATAAATTCGCTGGCGGGTTTGGTCTCTGGGAGGGCAAGAAACTCATCGAGGGTGAGGGGTTTGGTGGAAGTTTGAACCATTGTTATTACGGAGATAATCAGAATTGAGATAGAAAAGCGAGGATATTTATACCCCCTTAGGAAGCGCGGTTAAGGAAACATTTATGGGTGGGACAGGCGGGGGGTTCGATGCCAACTCTGGGCTGATACCAAACGTAGTCGCCGTGGGGACAGCTATATTTGGCGGCATTCACGATCGACATATCTCCCGGTAACGGACTCCAGGCTCGGAGATGTTCGGGTTGCTGTTGGTTTTGCAGAAAGTTGAAGGCCCATTCACGGGTGGTATCCTGAGCCGAAAGTAGTTCTAGGACGTTATTGGCGATCGCGGTTTGGGTGTCGCTTTGTGTCAGAAGTTCAGCGAGTTGGGTATCGATCGGGTCGGCGATTTCGGTTTCCAGGAGTTCACCGAGATAGGGGCGAATGGTGCGGGCGGCTTCTAGGATATCTTCAGGGTCGTACATGGGTTGCCCTCTTGTCCGTGCTTGTTCCTATCATAGATAATACAGTCAGGGGAGGGTTGACTGGGTATGGTTGATGTTCGACAACAGGCAAAGGCAATTCTTGACCAACTTGCATTCATGCCATTTGAACAGTGCCTTGCCATCGATCGCCAATTTAATCACTTACCTACGCGACCTGGTATTTATGCTATTCGACACCAGACAGAAGGCGTTTTGTATCTAGGTAAAACTAATGATTTAGGGACCAGATTTAATGGTGGGCATAAAGCCTTTACATGGGCGTGGCTAGATCGCTATCCTCCGACTGAGGTGAGAATAGCGATCGTAGTTCTAGAGCGTTGGGGGAATCCAGCGCTATTATCAGAGCTAGAGCAAATGCTTTTACGATCGACCGAACCGCCTTATAACGTTAAGATTCCTAGGGAGTTCTAAGTTTATGAGATCGACAAGTTTTGAACAACTGACACACACGGCAGCGCAGGTGATTTTGGAGCAATTACCAGAGCGAATTAAACAAGCTTTGCTTGATCGTGCTGCTGAGATTGACTATCCCGTGGAAGCGGTTATTGAGATGGCACTGGCAGGTTATTTGGACAGTGAGGCGATCGGGTTTGCAGACTGCAACCCTAAGCGCGGCCAGTGATGTACATTGGTTTGTTGATATCTATGCTTAGAAGTCAGTATCTTCATCCGCTAGCTCAATCTCTTGGGCAACGAGGGTTTGCCACAGGGTTAAGGCTTCGGGGGGCGCATTGCTAGCCAGTAATTGTTCAGTGATGAGATCGGGGTTTTGCTTGAAGTTGGGGAATTTCAGTAGCAGCATGACCAGATCGCGCCAGTCGGTTCCGGCTTTGGGTTGATTGCGCCGTTGGTGATAGGCGATGACT
Organism: Trichothermofontia sp.; assembly: GCF_053493415.1. Taxonomy (NCBI): domain Bacteria; kingdom Bacillati; phylum Cyanobacteriota; class Cyanophyceae; order Leptolyngbyales; family Trichocoleusaceae; genus Trichothermofontia; species Trichothermofontia sp. The sequence goes on from NZ_JBRCAD010000005.1 coordinate 5,002, forward strand.
TTACTGACAATGAGGGCATCGGGCGCGAGGACCAGGAGGTTGGCAATCCGTTGGGCTGGGGGTAGGGTCTCGACGGTTCTGATATCGACGAGGTGACGGTTACCGGCTTTTCTAACCTGAAAGAGACGATAGCCTCGTCCTTCTGCCACTTGTCGAATGCGAATGGCAATGTGAAAGGTTTGGCTGAGATGTGCCCGTAATGCTTCGGCGAGATCGCTGGCACGGGTGGACATTAAATCAATATCCTGGGTCATGCGGGCTTCGCTGACATAGGCGTTAACGGCTTGTGCGCCAAAAATTACCACATCGTCTTTACCTTGCAAGAACGCGAGGATTGCCTGTTGCAAGGTGGCGAGGGGCAAGGGTTCTTGGCTCATAAATTCTTGCAGGGTTAAGATCCCAGGATTGAGCAGTGTCATAGTGATATCTGCTTAGGATGCTAACAGTTCAGTCATGGATTTATCAGAGAGGTGTTGTTGGAAATCGAGGATTTCAATGAGGACGAGTTTAGCGTCTTGGGAATAGTGAAGGATGATTTCGCCGTCATCTTCGGCATAGGCGATCGGGGCTTCGGAAAGCTCAATTAAAAGTACATCAACATCCTGGCTATAGCTCATATTAATCATGATTGGCTACTGTCAAGGCTTTTTGTAAGGTTTCGGGGAGATCAACTTTCATGAAATAGTTGGCTGGATATAGATAGTCTTCACCGGATTCATCGATGACTCGGATTAGGTTATGTTGACTCGCTTTCAGGTCAGGTAGAACTTGATAGATTTTTCTGATTTCGAGGGAGACGGGATAGTCTTGATTATTAATACAAACAACAAAGTTCATGATCTACTCCTAGTTAATCAAAAATGTATTTGATTCTAATTTCTTTCTTGCCAATACCATGCGCTTCGTACCAGTGAAGCTCTGCCTGACTAATGGTACCGTCGTCAAGTCGGATAGTAGCCACGCCTTTAAGTTTGCGCCAACGGCCTGGGCCATAGGCTTTCCGCAGGCGATCGCATTCCCGAATGCCAAAGCCGATCGCAATGGTTTCAATACTGCGAATCTCTCCTAGAATTTCAAACCTCATATTGATATTTTTACACGCCGGTATAACTAAATGCGGCCCAGTGGAAGGGATGGGCGTAGGTGCGATCGCTCCGTTTCAGGGTAACCAGTCCCGCGTAGTCGGCTATTTCGCCGTCGGGGGTATCCCGAAGCCATTGTTGGGCCTGTCGGAGGGCAACGGCGGGTGCCAGGTTTTTTCGCCGCCAGAGGTCATAGAAACGGGTGAGGAGGAGCATGGTGCTGAGATCGGAGACGGACCAGAGGGAGGCGATCGCCCCGGCAACGCCTGCTTGCAGGAGGCCGGTGGGGAGGCTGATGGCTTCGTCGGCGAGTTCGATGCCCGCGAGTCCGGTTTCACAGGCGGAGAGGATGGCAAGACGGATGCCGCCGGTGGGGGTGTCGGCAAGTTTGAGGTCGAGGAGATCGCGGAGGGTGAGGAGGCCATCGTGCATGAGGAGGCCGCTGGTGAGGGGTTCGGTCAGGTTGGCGGTGCCGTGGCAGGAGAGGTGGAGGATGTTGCAGTGGGGGAGGGCGTTGAGGACGGCGGCGACGGTGGCTTGGCTGTGGGAGAGGACTTGGGAGTTGGGGAAGGTGCGGCTGGCGGCGGTGATTTCGCGGCAGGAGTTGGGGAGGTCGTTGCGGGGGTTGTCAATGGCGAGGAGGGTGTCGGCGGGGGTGCGATCGGCAATCGCCTGGGCGGCTCGGAGGGAGCGGGCGTTGGGGGCATAGGTGAAGTGGATGTCGTCGAGGGCGTAGCGTTTGCCGGTGGGGGTACTGGGATCTTCGACCCAGGCGGCGTGGAGGGGGAGGAGGCTGAGGTAGCCGGTGGGGATGAGGGTGGCTTGGGTAAAGTTGTGGGTTTTGAGGTGGGTGATTAGGGGAGCCATGAGGGGTTCCCAGAGTTGGCGGGTGGTTTGCTCAATTTCTTTGCACCAAGCTAAATAGTTGGCTTTGGGATTATTGCGGAATGCTTGATAGGCACCCAACCAGCGGCCTAGTTCTGGATCGTCCGCAGGTCCGTAGAGAATTTCGCGCACTTGACTCTCAGGCAAGTCATCTAGCCAAATCGGTTCAATGTTTTGGCGGGTAACAATGAGGGCAAGGCTACCAGCAGGGGTTGGAACCAGGTAAACCAGGGGAATCTCCGGTTTTAAGGCGGCGCGGATGTCGTCGAAGCTGGGTTGAGTGAGGAAGGTTTCGTAGCCGGGGATTTGGCGGATCTGGTCGAGGGTGGTGGTGAGGGTTTGACGGAGGTGCTGGGCAGTGTTACGGAGGAATTCAGGCGTGATCTCGTGCCGCTCGTCGGAGGTTTGGCGGAAGCGTTGTTGGGTTTCGAGGTCGCGGAGTTGATGGGTGATATCCCGGTATTGGGTGTAAAGGTCGGGGTGGCTTTGCTCGAGTTGGCTGAGGTCGGCCCGGTCCCGTTCGAGGCTTTCGCTGAGGCCACGGGCACGGCCCTGTTCGAGGGTGAGGGCGGCTTGTTGGAGGTTGCCGATTTTGGCGAGGGCGTAGGCGGCGCGACGCGGGAGATCGGCGGTTTCGGCCAGTTCGGCGGCTTTGCTATCGAGGAGGGTGGCGCTTTGGTAGAGGATTTCGGCGGCTTGGAGGGCGGTTTGGTAGGCAGCAGCGGCTTCTGGCCACTGTTTTTGCTCCGCGTAGAGATTCCCCAGACTGCGAGCGGCTTTGCGACAATCATCGGGAAGGAGTTGTGGGTCAAAAACTTCCAGACTCGATTGATAAGCCCTGATCGCCTGCTCGAGATTCTCGGCCCGATCGCCCCGAATGCGGTCAGAGTAGGCATTGGCGAGGTTCATCATGGTCTGCGCCCACTCGACGGGCATGGCCGCTGGCGTCATCACGGTCAAGGCTTGCCCATAGGCCGCGATCGCCTGCTCGAGATTCTCGGCCCGATCGCCCCGAATGCGGTCCTTGTAGGCATTGGCGAGGTTATTCATCATCGTCGCCCGCAGCGCCTTGTCGGTCGTGATGGCTAAGGCTTGCTCATAGCGCGCGATTGCCTGCTCGATGTTTTCTGCCCGATCGCCCCGAATGCGGTCCTTGTAGGCATTGGCGAGGTTATTCATCATCGTCGCCCGCAGCGCCTTGTGGGTCGTGATGGCTAAGGCTTGCTCATAGTGCGCGATCGCCTGCTCGAGATTGTCGGCCCGATCACCCCGAATGCGGGAATAGTAGGCATTGGCGAGGTTCATAGTGGTTTGTGCCCAGCCTTGGGGATTTTGCTCACGGGTGCGCACTTCCAAAACTAGCCCATAACCCGCAAGGGTAATTTCCAGATTGTCAGCACGATTCCCTAACGGAAAATCTGAGATATCAATACTGATATTTTCAATTAACGCCACCATATCTTCGGCAGCTTCCGGATTCTCCGCAATAAAGCCTCTCACAACCGTTTGCATCACCGGAATCAACCCTAAATTCAAGTGCGCCAAATGACGACGCAACACCTCAAAAATCATCTGCGGCGAGCCTTGGGTTTCTAAGCGTTGCAGTTCCGTTTGTAAGAGTGCTTGCAATAGCCTTAGCGCCCCATCAGACTTCCCAGCCAAAGATTGCACCTCCATCCCTGGCAATTCCAGCCCCAGTGCTTGCGCTAGTTGTGCCGCCAAATTCTCCAGAAACCGCGCCGCATTCTCCTCCCCCTGCTCCTTTGCCTGCGCCGCCACCGCCAACACCGTCTCCGCAAACCCCGCATCCAGCAACTCCTGATGCGCCTGCAAAATTCCCGACTCCTCCCCACCGGGACACGCTAGCAATTGTTGAATCAGTTCGAGGTAGGCTTGCACACGACTTTCATTCATGGCTGGTATGGGGATAAAGGGCAACAAATTGCTCCGGCGACCAAATCGCCACCTGAGTACTGACAAAATCCTGCGTATTCCGAGTCACAATACCATCCATCCCCCCCGCCAGCGCACACGCAAGTTGAATGGCATCCTCAAAATCCTTTCTGCAATCGCAACAAACGGCTCCCGCGCCAGAAGTGTTGAAAGTTAGGTTAAGCGATGGAAAAAAGGGACAGAATGCAGTATTCTGTCCTCTAACAAATAAAAAATGATGTTCTATGATAGCCTCATTCCCGAAGCTTGTCAAATTGATCTTGAAGCAGCTTTGTCCG
>NZ_JBRCAD010000006.1:0-9596 GCF_053493415.1 Trichothermofontia sp.
GGTTGAATCAATCGGAAAGAGCATCTGAGCTTCAGCAGGTTTCTGTCGTTTGACCTGATCAATCAACTGAGCATAAATTCGACAGAAATGCTGGTCTTGTCGAGTTTTACAAGCTTTAGAAAAGGTAGATATATCGACAGAAATACCTGAACGATTCAGTCGATAAAATAAATCCCTCATGCTGGTCAAGCCGTTGTCTAATACAAAGGTCAACCAGATTTCAAAGAACAAGCGCGAGTTCAAAACAGGGTAGTCATGCGGACAAAGCTGCTTCAAGATCAATTTGACAAGCTTCGGGAATGAGGCTATCATAGAACATCATTTTTTATTTGTTAGAGGACAGAATACTGCATTCTGTCCCTTTTTTCCATCGCTTAACCTAACTTTCAACACTTCTGAAATTGGGGCACTTCCGGCGCAATCTCAAAAGTCAGCCCAATCCCTTTAGCCTGCACCCGCTCCATCATCATGCTCCGTAGGGTATGCAACAGGGCAATCAAATCCAGATGCGCCAGGTCGATGCTGTAGTGTCCCGATTCAATTTTGGAGAGGTCCAACACATCATTGATCAGGCTCAACAAATGATCGCCACTGCGTTGAATGGTTTCAAGATCGGCCTGTTGACTGGGGGTTAAGGAGGGATCATGGGCCATGATCTGGGTGAATCCCAGAATGACATTGAGGGGCGTCCGCAGTTCGTGGCTCATGTTGGCCAAAAACATACTTTTGGCCATGTTGGCTGCTTCTGCGGCTTCCATCGCCTGTTGCAAGGCCAGTTCCTTCTGTTTGCGATCGGTAATATCTTGCCCAATCCCGAGGAAGTGCCCGTCGGATAGCCGCACATTGGCCCAACTGGTTTCTAATTGCTGACCACAGGCTGTTCGGATGGGGATATCCCGCCATTGGCCGATTGCGGCGAGCATGTGTTCGAGAACCCGTTGACGATGAATCGGATCGGGATAACATTCGGGCACCAAATCACGTGCCTGCCACTCGGCTAGGGACCACCCTAAAATCCGTTCGAGGGCCGGATTGACGAATTCCACTTTGCCTTGATCATTAAAGAGGGTCACCATAATCGGGATATGGGACACAATCGCTTGAAAGCGATCTTTATCATGCAGAAGTTCCAGTTCAGCCTGTTTGCGATCGGTGATATTCCGGATCATCACTAGGACGGCATCCTGGGCCAGGGGAGCAATCCGAATTTCCTCGTAATGCCACTGCTCACCAATGCAAATCTTATGCTCATAGACCTGGGTCTGACCAGTGGCAATGGCACGTTGGGCATAGGTGAGACGAAGTTGGCAAAGATCAGAATCTAGGACATCAGTGAGAGAAACGTTTTGGGCCAGTTGATCCAGATCAGGGATCACATTAAAGTCCGTGTTGGAAATAAACTCTAGATTCGTGCCATCGGCCTGCATGCGCATCAGCAGATCGGGGATGGCTTCGATAATCGCCTGCTTCGTAGCTTCACTCTGACGTAAAGCCGCTTCGGCGTGCTTTTGTTGGGTGATATCTTCCGCAAGTCCAATAAACCGTGTGACGGTGCCTGTTTCATCCTGTAAGGGGGAAAATTGGGTCGCAATCCAATGCACTTCGCCATCAGGACGGACAATGCGATAAACTTCATCGAAGGATTCCTGTAAGTTAATTTTGCGCTGGAAAGCCGCAAGCACCCTTGGACGATCGTCGGGATGGACAGACTCCAACCAAGCGTAGGAATTTTGATAGAGACGATCGCTACTTTGTTGCCAAATTTGTTCATAGGCGGGTGAGATGTAAAGCACTTCGCCCTTGACGGACAGAATGAAAAAGACTTGATGGATATTTTCGGCCAACTGACGGAATTTTTCTTCACTGGCCCGGAGCGCTGCCTCCGAGCGATGGCGATCGGTGATATCCCGCACCACGACCAGAACCTCATCCGCGCCTAGGGGGGAAATGCGGGCTTCCTCATAGATGCTCAGACCATTCAGTTCAAACTGGTATTCCTGGATTTGCACCCTGCCCGTTGCCAGTGCCTTGGCGGCTAAATGCAATCGTTCTTGGGCAATCTCTGGGGGCATAATCTCGGTCACCCAAGTGCCGGGAATGGCCTGGGCATCCGACTGGATGAGGTGAATCGCCCCCCGGTTGAGGATTTCTAACTGGCAGCCATCGCGCCGCATCCGCACGAGGAAATCAGGGATGGATTCAATCAAGGCCCGTAAGCTGGCTTCCACCTGTTCCCGGTATCGTATTTCCGCTTGCAGTTGTTGATTAACTTGTCTAACCTGTTGTGCCTGACGTTGGGAATGTTGACTGAGATCGATCGCCAACGCTAAGAGCCAGACGAGGGTTAATCCACCCCACAAGACCAAACTAGGCAAGGGCGATCGTTCCCTGGTAGTGAACGCAGCCGTTGGGAAAACCTTAACCTGCCAATCAGCACCATAGGTGTGGACTTGCCCCGTCCTCACACGGGCACCCAGGTATTCCTCACTTTCCTGGCGGTAAATAAGATGGGTCCCATCATAGATTTCGACGTGGTAGTCGGGGTCAGGTAGTAAAAGACTGTCAAATAGCCTGGAAAAGCGAAAGACACCGATAATCCAGCCATCAAAACGATCGCGAGTAATGCCATTGGTGGAATCAGAAACATCAGAAACATCGGGGACAAACAGCGGGACACAGGCAATAAACCCCTCCCCTCCTTGCACCAGCTTAACGGTACGGGTTAAGAGGGTTTGGCGTAAATCCCGTGCGACTTGTAAGGTGATTCTGCGGCGATAATCTTGGGTCGTGTCGAAATTTAGGGCGGCTTCATTGCCCTTCAGGGGCACCACCCAACGCACATGAAAAGTTGGATCAACCCAGTTGATCGCTTGATACCCTGGATAGTAGTTGATATAAGCCTTGGCATCAGCTTCCCAGAGCACCCGTGGGGTTCCCTGGCCCACTTGCCAGCGATTGGCCATCCGCTCTAAACTTTGAATATGGGTAGACAGTTGCTCCCCTAAGATTGTGCTGACGCTCTCTACTTGCTGCTGGATGAGCTGATCAAGATGCTTTTGTTCCCGCACTAATAACTGCTGCCACAGTCCCACAATTGTTAGACTGGCCAGCAGACCAATGACCAGCGATCGCCGTATCAGCGATCGCCAGGAAGACTGCACAAAGGCTTGGAGATATTGGCACCATCGATGGTGCTGTACCCGTCTCACCCGTCTCTCCTCTCTAGCCAAGGACAATCTCCAGATTGGATTAAGGCAACGCTTCGGGATCGGGGGCGCAGGCAGCAGCCCGATCGCTCCTTCCTCCGATCCGTTAACCCCCCCCGACCCGTTGACAAAACGGACGCGCTCACCGGTCCCATCTGTTCCTATCCTAGCCCACAGGGCCGCTGCTGGCGAAGGGTGAGTTAAACCTTTTGCCGGCAACGATGACCCAATACGGCGCAACTTGGTGTTGATGGCACTTCGGCTAGAAAACTGACACGGCTAGAGTTCGGAGGGCACTGACAGATGTTCGTGGAGCATGACCCACCGCCCCTGCCGCTCTTCCCAAATGCTGGTTTGCCGTTGAATCAGTTGAAGTTCCTGACCATTTGGCAGTCGCGCTAACACGTCGTGGGTGGCCGTTGTCCACACCAGATCGCCCCGGCGGAAGGTTTGCAGATCATCCCGCAAACTGAACGTCAACGACAGGAATTTTAGCTTGTCACGCATCTCAAAGAATGCCTCCTTCATCCCCTCAACATTGGTAAAACTGTGGGGTGTCACCGCGTCAAAATAGAAGGATTCTTCTGGAGCATAAATATCCGCGATCGTGGCCCAATCAGGATCATTGCCTGCCGTACTCCAAGCCGCACAAAATTGCCGAATTCGAGCCGCCAAGGCTTGTTGGTCTTGGGGTAAATTTTTCGAGATTGTTGTCATGATGACACCTTTCCTCTTCCCTAACTCACACGACTAGTCCAGTAAACATGAAGTTTGGCAATGTTGGTATCGCCATCCTAAACGGTTCGTGAAGGAGGGTGAGGCAGGCTTCTAGTCTGCGCGAGTAGGATGCCTACCCCCCGCTCATCAATCACCTGAGATTGCTATAATAACGACTTTAGCCGTTGTGGGCGAGAGCCAGCACGACAACCGTTGCATTACAGCCGTTGCCTCTCTAATGAAGTACAGTTGAAGTACTGTCAAGCCTTGCACATAAGGGGCTTAAGCTCCTTGCCTGTACCTCACCGAGTATGGAAGTGCTGTATTAGTTGCACCATTAATTGTGTGCTGCACTAGCAGCATTACTGTTACCAGATAATCTGCGATCGCTCCGCTACGACATGTTGGTAGACTGCCTCCGTTTGTTGAGCTAGCTTCGGCCAAGCAAAGCGTTGTTTTAAATCCTTGTAGGCATTTTCCACCAATTGGTGGGCATAGTTAGGATTTTTTAACACCTCTAGGATGCCCCAAGCTAGGGAATCAGGGCTATTAGCCCAAGTGACAATTCCGGTTTTGCCATGTTGCACCACCTCTGGCAGGCCCCCCGCATTCGAGACAACCACGGGCACGCGAGCCGCAAAGCTTTCCAACGCGACGATCCCGAAGGGTTCATATAAGCTAGGGAAAACCGCACAATCGGCAATTGTTTGAAAGCGATCCAAATCCCGATCGGACATAAACCCAACGAAATAACACCGTTCCCAAATCCCTAACTGCCAGCTCTGGTGTTTGAGGGCATCGGCATTCCCGCCGCCAATAATTACTAATTTGCCTTGACCATTGAGGGCAGCTAACACCTTGGGAAAGGCATCTAACAACACCGATACCCCCTTCTCATGGGTCATCCGCCCGACATAATACACGATTTTTTCCGTTGATTTTGCAAAGCGCGATCGAAACTCGATCGCATCAAATTCGCGGGGTTTTTGCTTTTTCTCCGGGCGAATACCGTTATAAATCACGTCCACCTTATCGTAGGGACACCCCAATACCCCCATCACCTCCTGGCGCATATAGTTGGAACACACAATCACCCGCCAGGCGTCATGGGCTAACAACCGTTCCTTATTCGCAATATAGTGGTGAATATCGGTATACAGGCCCCGGTGGCGTCCGGCTTCCGTCGCGTGAATGGTGGCGATCATGGGAATCCGAAACAAATGCTTCAGGGCGATCGCCGCATCCCCCACCAACCAGTCATGGGCATGGATGAGGTCAAACCCAGGCTGCGATCGCAACAGGTTACCCCCATAGTCCCCCATACTCAGGTTCATGTTGGTGACCCACTGCAAAAAATTCTCGCTGGTACTCACCCGAACCCGGTGGACCGCAATCCCCTCCACTTCCTCGTACAGGGGAGCTTCTCCAAATTCAACCGTGATTAAATGAATATCATGGCCCAGACGCACCAACTCTGGATAGAGTTCTGAAACGTGTCTGGCAATTCCCCCCACCAGCCGGGGCGGAAATTCCCAACTAAGAACCAGAACCTTCATTACCCAGCCCTTAACACACTCTGGAAGTCCTTTATCTTACTCGAATTGGGCTGAATGCGACGCCCCCTGAAGCACAAAACCGCCCCCAACTTGCTCCCCGTGTCCAACGCCTCGCGCCGCGATAACCCCTAAGACAGCTACCCTCTGGCGATTTTACCCTTAACCCTTTTACCTTTTACCTCTTACCTTTTACCTTTTACCTTTACCCCACCCCCTAACATGGCCTCCATTGCCCGTCGCAACCTGTTTGAAGATCTTCCCCGTTTCCTCATTGCCCAGGCTGGGATCACCTTTGCGGTTAGCCTGATTACGATTCAAGCTGGCATCCTCCAGGGATTTACCCGCTCCACCGCGCTGCTGATCGATCAGTCCTTAGCAGATCTTTGGGTCGCTTCAGACCAGATGGAACATCTGGAACTGACCGAACCCCTGCCCCTTTCTACGGTAACGCAAGCCGCCCAAGTTCCGGGTGTCCAACGGGCTGAAGCCCTGTTATTGGGCACTGGGCGTTGGTATAGCGGTCAAGGCTCCCCCGATACTGTGCGCATCTTCGGCTTTGATCCCCAAGGCCAACTGTTTGTACCGGGTACGGTTGTGGCGGGCAGTCTTGAAGCATTAACCGCACCCTATACCGTCCTCGTCGATCGTAGCAATAGCCGATCGCTCAATATTAACGGCGTTGGTCAGACGGCCCGCATTCGCTCCTTGCCCGTCACCGTTGTTGGCCTCACCCAGGGTACGCAATCGATCGCCGCCAGTCCCTTTATTTTTGCCGCCTTACCCACAGCGAAGGCATACTCAACGGCGGGGTTAACCTCCCAGTTAAATTGCCAAATTCGGAATGGCGACCTGCAATGTACCAATGTTTACCAGCAATCCACATCCCCCCCCACCGTTGACCCGGATCAGCCCTTACCGCCCCTCTCGGCAGCCGATCCCATCTCCTATATTCTGGTGCAAGCGGTCCCGGATCAGGATCTTGCCAGTCTCAGTCAACGGTTAGCCGCCGCCCTGCCGGGTACCCGCGTGTATACCCGCGATGCAATGGCCGAGCGCACCCGGCGCTATTGGCAAGATCGCACAGGCGTAGGGTTTGTGCTGGGGCTGGGGGCCGGTGTGGGGATCATTGTCGGGACGGTGATTGTTGGCCAAATTCTCTATGCCTCTGTGACCGATCACCTGAAGGAATTTGGCACCCTCAAGGCAATGGGAGCCTCCAACTGGACACTTTATCGGGTGGTCTTGGAGCAGGCTGTGTGGATGGCAGTCCTGGGCTATCTACCCGGTGTCGCCATTTGCTGGGGGGTTAAAACCTGGGCCTTATCTACCCAGGGCATTCTGATCCTGATGACACCGGGCACACTGGTGGGGGTGCTGCTCCTCACCGTGGGGATGTGTACCTGTTCCGCCTTTTTCGCGATCCAGAAGGTCACCCGCGTTGATCCTGCGATCGTCTTTAAGGCTTGAGTTCGGTGGACGATCACCCATATAAACAGGGAGACGAGACTGGTTTCCCGGCCTTTACACCCCGAAAATCCGTAAATTCGCCTGCCCCACCCTGTCCGCAGCGACCCCATATAATGGGGGTAGGTGTTGGACTGGCAAGACCGCAGAGGGGGAGAGACACCGGGCTGACGGTTCAAAGCAATACCGGAGCAAATATTGGGGCCAGGAGATGGGGAACTCTCTCATCATCAATCACAGTCATACAAGGTAGGCCATCACAAGCCACGGGCAAACCCACCATTTGCCAATTGCATAACTGTCCCCACTGCTACTCTGGAACCCATCCCCATCAGTTTGAATTAATTAAGCAAGAGCTGCAACAGCATCTTGCTGGATTGAACTAAAACTGCCCGTTGCTTGGGCAATTCCTGGCTTGGCATTGTTGGCTTTGCCAAGTACTGCGTATCCCTATACACTATCCTGAACGAAGACGGATGATGACTTCTCAAGGCTTATTGGTTGAAAAACCCAGGTTTTCTAGTTTGGCGACTTCGACAAACTTCCCAGCAGGTATGCTCACAACGGCAGCGATCTCTGCCCGTGGTGTGAAAATGGTCTTTCAGTCTGGACGCCAGTCCTACCAAGCGCTGGGGGGGATTGACCTCGAAATTCAACCCGGCCAGATCCAATTACTCATGGGACCCTCTGGTTCAGGTAAAACGACCTTACTTTCGATCCTGGCCGGTATTCTGACCCCCACGGCAGGGAGTGTCAAGCTTTTAGGGACCGAAATTACCCAGTTGTCGGCCTCGGCGCTAGCTCGGTTTCGCCTTGCCCATATTGGCTTTATCTTCCAAGGGTTTAATTTGTTTCCGGCTCTCACGGCCCTGGAAAATGTCGAATTGGCCTTGCAACTCCATGGGATTAAGAGCCGTCCTGCGCGTCTAGAGGCCCAATTGTTGTTGGAACAGGTGGGCTTAGGGGACAAGATGGCGCTGAAGCCACGGGATCTGTCGGGTGGGCAAAAGCAACGGGTGGCGATCGCCCGTGCCCTGGCGGGTCAGCCCCAATTGATTATGGCGGATGAACCCACGGCAGCCCTAGATTCCCACAGTGGTCATGCGGTGATTACGATGCTCCACCACTTGGCTAAGGAGCGGCAGGCAACCGTGCTCATTGTCACCCATGATCCCCGGATTATGGATGTGGCCGATCGCATTGCCTACCTGGAGGATGGGTTAATTCAGCCTGGAGCTGGCTAATAATTTCCCGTAGGGTCACCTCCACGCTCCGGGGTTGCCAACCGAGTTCCCGCATAGCCTTGCTGCCATCCACCCGCACACAGCGATCGTAGAGATAATGGACCCGTTCTCGACTCAGGGGCGGGTTCCACTTCAGGAGCCGACCCACGATCTCCAGAATATTCCCGACTAGGCGTACCAGGGGTTCGGGCAGATCCCTGGGGGGCGCAATGCCAGTTTCCTGGCTGAGGATCGCAAACATTTCCCGTAGGGAGCGATCGCCCGTAGACAGGATGTAGTGGGCACCGGGTTGCCCCCGTTCCGCCGCCAAGCGCATTCCCGCCACCAGATCGTCTACATGGACAATGCCAGTCACGCGATCGCCCCCCGGCCAGACTTTTAAGCGTCCCGTCAGGAATAACCGTAACACTGGCCCAAAGTGGGGATCATCCGCACCAAAGATCCCCGAGGGCATGACACTAACCACCGGTAACCCGGCCTGAGCAGCCTGATCCACCCATTGTTGCGCCTCATATTTGGTGCGATCGTAGGCGGAGGAAAACCCCACCTGTTGGCGTTGGAAGTGTTCATCCACCACTCGCCCCTGGGTATCGCCGTAGATGCCGATCGTGCTGCAATAGACGAGGGTTGGCGGGGTAGACCGGGTCTGGCTAACGGCTGCCAGGGCCGCCAGCACTGTGCGGGTGCCGTCCACATTCACCCGTGCCATCAGGGCGGCATCCACCAGCCCTAGCTCAACACAAGCCGCAGTATGGAATACGGTGTCTACATCGGCCATTGCCTGTTCTAGGATGGCGCGATCGGTGATATCGCCATAAACCAGGGAAACAGGGACATCGGCTAGCCGCGCGAGGTCGCTAGTTTTGCGCACTAGGCCAACGACGGTGACGCCTTCTCTCACTAGGGCCTTCACGAGATGGGAGCCGGTAAACCCATTTGCGCCTGTGACCAGTGCTTTTTGGATCATGGCGGTGGCTCAGGCGTGGGCCTTCTCAAAGTCAGCACGGGTTGCGTAAACGTTAAACACCCGATCGACGTTGGTAATCTGGAACAGCATTTTTGTCTGCTCATTCAGGGCGCAAAGATACAGTTGCTTCCCGGCTTCACGAATGCGTTTATACGATCGTACCAACTCTCCCAGACCGGAGGAATCCGTAAAGGTGACGCCACTGAAATCGATCAGAATTTTATCAATGCCGCTGTCCAGGCTGTCGTTGATCTCTTGGCGGATGCTGCCCGCACGGGCGCGATCGAAAATTCCCACGGGTTCGATCACTTTCAAGTTGCCTTGATCCATGCCCCTCTGTTCCTCCTTAAGGGTGTCTGAGCTTTGACGATGACTAGGATGCACGTGGACTGGGATCGATCATAGCGGGGTGTGGGATTTTAGATTTTAGATTTTAGATTTT
>NZ_JBRCAD010000007.1:0-19702 GCF_053493415.1 Trichothermofontia sp.
GATCTGGGGGAGATGATGGCGGGGGACTGGCGGTTGCGGGATTGGCTAGCACAGCTAGGGCTTTGTTGGCGAGGGCGGTCAGGGCTGGGTCATCGATTGCGAGTAACCGTTGGCAAAGATCGCGGGCGGCATCCGTTTGCCCGGTAGCTTGATAGGCTTTGAGCAAACCCCGCTGGGCTTGCAAAAAGTCCAGCGATCGGGAGTTAGGGCATTGCTGGGAAAAGGCAACTAGCGGGGCGATCGCGTCCGCATAACGTTCCTGGCGGATGGCCTTGATCCCCTCCTGGAGCAGTTCGGTAGCAGAAGACATAGATAGCGCCGTTGCGAAAGGTTGACGGTGAATCAGGGTGATGCGGAGGCGAACAGCGATGGGCCGTCGTCGCTGGCTCAAGGCACAGGGCTGTGTCTTGGGGGAGAGAGCTGGCGGCGCGGTTGCGCGCTCTTGCTCTTTTTTAAGGTCAGGGTGCCCACCACGATCGCATTTACTAACAGGTACAGATCCTTACCTCCAGTTTTAATTTATCGATACAAGCCTTGCCAAGGGGGCGCTTTTTGTTGCGTTGCGTAAACAAGTTTATTTTTTTTGTAATCTTGGCGACTTTTTTCTCAGAATTTAGCCAAACTGATTAATTAGGTAGTACTGGTAGGGGTTACCAGAAGATTGAGTGACCCGTTGAGATGCTAGCGCCTGATGTGGCGATCGCTGGCCGTGGGTGTGACTTGCGGGTAGGTGTGCCGAATTGGGTGGGCTAGCGCATGGCTTTCTATCTTCTGCCAACCCTAGAGCAAGTCGATTGTGAACCCACGAAGTAGGAGGGTGGTCTCCTAACGGAAAGCTTTGGCGGGAGTGCCTGGGATACCTAGGAATTCCCGAAAGGGTTTAACGTGTTAAAAGGTTCTCAATCGGCTTTTTGTTGTTGTCATGATTAAGCTTCTTCACCTGTCTGACATTCATTTAGGTAGTGGGTTTTCCCACGGGCGGGTGAATCCCCAAACGGGATTGAATACGCGCTTGGAGGATTTTGTACAAACGCTGACGCGCTGTATCGATCGCGCCTTAGCCGAACCCGTGGATTTAGTGCTGTTTGGGGGGGATGCTTTCCCCGATGCAACCCCGCCACCGTTGGTCCAAGAGGCATTTGCTCAGCAATTTTGTCGCCTAGTGACGGCCCAAATCCCCACAGTGTTGTTGGTGGGCAATCACGATCAACACGCCCAGGGACAGGGGGGGGCGAGTTTGTGTATTTATCGTACGCTAGGGGTGCCAGGTTTTGTGGTCGGTGATCGCCTGGAAACCCACCGCCTTAGTACCCCTAATGGCCCGGTGCAGATCATTACTCTCCCCTGGCTAACGCGATCGATGTTGTTAACGCGACCGGAAACAGAGGGTCTATCGCTCGCGGCGGTCAATCAGTTACTTATTGATCGGCTACGGATTGCCTTGGAGGGGGAAATTCGTGGGTTAGATCCGGATGTGCCCACGGTGTTGTTAGGGCACCTGATGGTGGATACGGCCCGCTATGGAGCAGAGCGATTTTTAGCGGTGGGTAAGGGCTTTACGGTACCCCTCTCTGTGTTGACCCGTGATTGTTTTGATTATGTGGCCCTGGGCCATGTCCATCGTCACCAAGTCCTGTCGCAAAACCCCTGGGTTGTCTATCCCGGCAGTATTGAACGGGTAGATTTCAGTGAAGAGAAGGAAGACAAGGGGTTTGTGTTAGTTGATCTGGTGCGGGGGCAGACTCAGATGCAATTTTGCCCCTTACCTGTGCGGCGCTTTTTGACCCTTCAGGTGGATCTGACCAGTGGGGATGATCCCCAGGCCATGTTGTTGGCGGCGATCGTGCCGGAGCAGGTGCAGGATGCGGTGGTGCGGTTGATCTACCAGGTGCGGGCTGAACAGTTGGCCGCGATCGATAATAGTGCGATCCACGCTGCTCTAGCGATCGCCCATAGTTATACGATCCAGCCGGAATTGGTGAGTGAGTTGGTGCGATCGCGTCTCCCGGAGTTAGGGGTAGGGGTGAACATCGAACCCTTAGCTGCGCTGAAGGCTTATCTGAATAGCCGGGCTGATCTTCAGGAACTGGCCCCCGATCTCTTAGCGACGGCTCAGGTCATGCTGAACGGCCATGCGTTGGAGCGGCTTGATGTTGCTGGGAAGCCCTCAAGGGTGGCCGAGGCTGTCTCGGTAGCAAGCAACGAGCTGACAACGCTGCCTCCAACAATTTCCCCCTCTGAGCCACCCAAGCTAACAGAGTCACCAGCCCATTACACAACAGAAACCCAGTTGCGGTTAATTTGAGGACACCTCGAAGAAGACCCATTTTGCGCTCCTAAGCAATATGATCCTGTCGGTTTGGGCAGTTGAAGTGCCCCTGTCCCTAGGCCAGGTTAAGCGAAGTGCCCTTGAGTGTTTCATTTAATATGAATAAGCGGTTTGAGAGTTTTTGTCCCGTTCTTTGTCGCATTATTTTATGTCATTGGCTTGGTGGCTGTAGCCCATAAGTTGAGATCGTCTTCCGTCACTTCAACCTTGCTAAAACCAGCTTGTCGAAGTTTTTCAGCCAAGGTTTTAGCGGTAAAGCCAGTCTTATGAGCCATAAAGTGATTTCCCCTGGCAATATCGTAACCATAACCATAGAGGATATCGATCGCGGCGATCGGCCCAGCGGCTGAAACGTAAAGAGGTTCTTCAAGTTTTCCTTGGGCAACCTGCTCAGCGACTCGCCGTAAGTCGGGCAGGGTGATTAGGGCATAGCCACCTGGTTTCAAGACGCGGTAGAACTCTGAGAGGGCAGTAGGCACTTCATGGTAGTAGAGATGTTCAAGGTTATGGGAAGAATACACCACATCTACTGAACTAGCTCCAACGGCACTGAGATCGGTAATGGACCCAAGTAGATCTGGTTGTACCGATGGATCAATATCGAGGCGAACTTCGCGCCATTCGGGTGATCGAAATTGTTGGGGTAATTTATTTGGATCAGGTGAACCACATCCCACATGGAGCAGTAATTTTTGTGCAACACTATCCTGGGAAAAAGTGTCTAGCTTCGGTGATTCCGCTTGCTTAGCAAGGGCAGCCTCCACAACTTCTCGATAGAATTTCTCCAGCGCTTTTAGAGGTTCCTGATCTTCATACAAGAGAGCTTTTTTCTGTTGAATTTTTTTGGAGATAGATTGTCGCCACTCTGCTTCCAAACCCAAGCGCGTGGCGATATCAATATACTCGTCTGGATTACTGGCAATTGTCTCAGTTACACCCATGCGGTTCAAAATACCGTAGGATTGTCGGCCTCGCATCAATTGACCTGGGCAGATAACAATCGGTAAATCATACACTAGGCTATCCAGGGTGGTCAGACAGCCAGAAAACTCAAAGCTGTCTAGAAAGATATCGGCAATTTTATAAAAGTTGAAATAGTTTTTGTATCCTTCTCTAGGTAGAAAAATAAGATAATTATCTGCATTCAAACCATATTTCTTGAAGACAGACTGAAGACGCCTCGCAAATTGTTGAGTAATTTCCGGACTAATGTAGGATTCCACAAACACAAATTTTGCCTGGGGCACTCGCTGCGCGATCGCGGGAAAGACAAAGTCGTATTGCGGCAAGTACTTCTGTAGAGATTGGATACATAGATAGACGATCGCGTCATTAGCAATTCCGTAATCCTGTCGTGATTTGTCAATGTCTGGCTTTACAGACAACTGATTGCAGTAAATACCTAAATTCGGAAGACGAATCAAGGTTTCTGAATAATATTGCTGAGCATCGGGTGATTCCATTAACTCATTCGACAGGAAATAGTCGATAGTTGAGGTACCAGTCGTGATTGGATGTCCCCAGGTCACGCATTGAATGGGAACTAATCGCAGGTTTGCTAATTGCCACATAACTGGCGTCAAGCCAACTTCTAGAAAAACAAGGATATGTAAATTCTGGGCAATGACAGTTTGGGCAATTGTTGCAAGACTATTCTGAGAAAGACTGGTTAAATCATTCGATATTGGGATAAAAACATCGCTATGTAACTTAAATGCTTCAGTGACATGATCAGCTTGGGGATTAATTTGGAAGCAATACACTTCAAATTGGTTACGATCGCGGAATTTCAGCCATTCGTGAAATAAAAGAACAACACCATTCTTAGAAATATTTGCAGAAATATAACCGACTCGAATTTTGCCATCTTTCGTCAGTGGAGGCATCTGCCTAGGTTGGCACCAGTAGGGATAGTTAGCCTTAAGAATGGTATGAATTAGGAAAGACCAGTGCTCTTGAGAATAGCGATCGTTTTGTACTTGATAAATGATATAAAAGTTGTTTTTAAGTTCTGGGAAGGTTAGCGCACCTGCACGTCCTTCAGGTGTTGATAGGTCAAGGTCTTGTAGTAGCTTTTCTAAGCCTTGATTGAATTTCGTTTGGTATGCTTTTAATTGTTCAATACTATCATAAATAATTGGAAGCAAGAAGGATTGCTCAGCTTTAAGATACAAAGCGAGCGGTAAGTATTGGCTACCTTTCTGGGCGACTGCGATCGCTTCTTCAACCCTACCTGTTGCTTCTAATGCAGTAATCCAGTGATGATAGAGTTCAAGCGATTGGGGATAAGTTTGGCAAGCTGTCTGGTAAACGCGAGCCGCAGATTGAAAATCTCTTAATTCTCGATGGGCTTGCGCCAACGCCAAATAGAGATCCAGTGTTGGCGTTGCTAATTCACAGCAACGTTGATAATGCACGATCGCAGATTCATAGTCTTTTCTATAGTAGCTAGCATTGCCAAAATAGCGTTCTGCAAGGGTAAGGTTATGAGTATGCTGATATAGAATTGCAAGATTATAGTGAGTATCAGAATTGCGAGGCTCTAGGCTAATTGCAGTACGATATGTTTCAATTGCCTCATCCAATCGATCCTGGCAGAAAAGTGTGTTAGCCAAATTCACATAACTACCTGGAAATTTAGAGTTAATAGAAATGGCTTTTCGGAATAAAAGCTCAGCATTTTCTATCTCATTGATCTGCATCAGCAGATTACCAAGATTATTATATGCTAAAACATTATGAGTATCTAAATTAATAGCAGTTTCATAGGCTTTAATTGCATTATTTTTATCTTCAAGTGCTGTAAAAATAAGGCCAAAGTTATAATAAATAATTGATGAGGATGGATTGATATTTAATGCATGATTCAACATTTTTAGTGCCAAATCATATTGTTGTTGTAGGTAGTATGCTGTCCCAAGATTTTGCCATATATTTGGATCGTCGGGTGTCCAAAATAAGGCATCTCGATATTTTAAAATTGCCGCTTCTAGCAAGGGCACATGATGTAAAATGAGAGCCTCATGGTAAAGCCTTTTGGCATTAGCTTCTCTTTCGCTATTATGTGCAGTGTATAAAGAGTTCAAATGTTCTTGATTTTTAGTGTATCTATATGGATGAGAAAGTATTTTATTCTGTTGTCGATTCCAGAGATAAATACTTAAGCTTTGCTTTTCAAGCAAACCATTTTTTTCTATTTCAGTAGATGTAAAAATTAGTGAACATTCGGAAGAGGTTAATAAAAAATCTTGACTGGCTTGCTGAACTGATGACCAATCTGTAGCGGTTAGAAAAATCAAAGCTTGATCGGCAAGAAATGGCTTTGCAAGGTTAAGACCCATTAAGATCGAGCGATAGTCATGGGCCGCATCATACACATAGACGCCGATCGTGGGCCGCTCCTGGCTATTCCGAAGATCTGCGAAAAATGCCTCAAAGTCTTGATAGTAAAAGGTGATCTGATCAGATAAGCCACGATCGGCAAGATTTTCAATCAATTGATCAAAATTATCTTGAAACGGATCAAACTCAGAGAAATCATCAACAGCATAGGCGATCGCATGGGAATGATGGGTCAATGCTCCCACTAGGCTGCGCCCTTGAAAACACCCTACTTCACAATAGATCTCATCTGGCCCTAGATAACCAATCGCCAAATTGAGTAGGTATAATAGCTGAGGTGAAGCAGTACCTCGGATTTGCTCGACTATTTCAGTCACCCAGTCTGGATACTGTCTGCTCTTAGGAAGGTTTTGGTTACTGTCATCAGCGATCGCCGAGGTGGCCAGTGCCGTTAAAAATGCTTGACAATCCATAATATATGGGCTACAGGGACAGTACTGATTGCCGATTATAGTCTAGTCTACCCCGATCCCTTGTCTAAACTAAACACGCAGCTCAAAGTGGTCAGGAAAACAGGCACGGGCTAAGATGTTACCAGCCTTGGTACTGCTTCAATCGATGTCCTAGCCTAGGATTTGCGGGCATTGGACAGAGACTGTGAATCAGTGACGTTATTTTATTGTCATCAATAGTTGACTGTTAATATGGATTGTCAATCATTTCTGAAACAATTGCCTGAGTTGTATGAAAACTGGGATCAGGATACCCTGGAACCGCGTGATCAAACATTCAAAACCCTGTTGAATACACTTCAAGGCGATACAAATTTTAATATTTTGCAACTTTTGAATCATGCCGTTAGTTGCCTAGAAAAGAATGAAGTTTACTGTGAGGTCGGACAGGTACAGGGTGTCACCCTAGCAGGTGCATTACTCAACCATCCCCATTGTGTTGCATGGGCGATCGATGATTTTGCAAACACTGAAGACCCAGAAACTGCCTTTGAAGAATTGGTGGTACAACTTGATCAGTATGGCCTGACCGAGCAGGTATTACTCCACAGTCAGACAGTGACAAATTTTTTATATGAACTTCGCTCCCTGGAAATTACAGAAAAAATTGGTGTTTACTATTATCGTGGTCCGTTTGATTATCGATCGCAACTTTTAGGATTATCGATTGTTAAAGATTTTTTAGCTGATCAGGCATTGCTCATTATTGATAATAATAATTATCCCAGTGTACAGCAAGCCATTTGGGATTTTATTTTACTCCAGCCCCAATGCCAGAGTCTTCTCAACTACAAAACTCGTTCTGAGAAAGATTCGACCTTTTATAATGGCATTCATCTACTTAAATGGGATGCTAATTCCAAAACAAGTCAATATGATTTAATTGAATTTGAACGTCATCAGCAACAATATTTTTTACGTTATCTACAAAAGTCTAATGCTGAATTTATCGAAAAAAATAAGCAACTCCGTCAGCTTGTTAAGGAAGCGGCTGCTCTGCATTACTCTGGCTACTGGATTGAAGCAGTTAACAAGTATTTAACCTATTTGAATGAAAATAAATTTGATGCTGAAGTATGGCATGATTTGGGTATGACTTTTTTTAAGTTAGAAAACTATAACGATGCTCTATCGGCACTACAAAGGTCACTTGAGCTTGACGATTCCAAAGCACTTCGATACTACAGCTTAGGTCTGGTATTGCAGCACGCTGGACAATTAAATGATGCAATCGTGGCTTATCAAGAAGCTATTCAGCGCGATGTCAACATGATTGATGCCTATAATAATATGGGAACTTTGCTGATGCAGCAAGGTAATCTCGAAGCGGCTGAACAGATCTATCAGCAGGCGATCGCGATTAAACCTGATCACTTTGGGGCCTATCTAAATCTCGGCAATATTTTATTTGTGCTGCGCAAGTTTGAGGACGCGATCGCGGCCTATCAGGCCGCACGACGTTATGAACCGAATTATCCCGACACCTTAATGAACTTGGCGATCGCGTTACAGGAAAAAGGAGATATATCGCAAGCAAATCTATACTATGCCAAAGCCTATCAAGCCCTGGGCGACTATACCTCAGCCAGTCAGTACTATCAACAATATTTACAGCAAAATCCTGCTAGTCCTGAAATTTATCTGGAGCTTGCCGATGCGTATAAGATCATCAACTTGTACCAAGAAGCCATTCAAACTTGTCAACAAGGCGCACAACGCTATCCCGATAATCCTGAATTTCCGCTGAAGCTTGTTCACATTTTACAGGATGCGGGGCGAACCCAGGAGGCCGTCCAAATTGCCCAGGAGGCTGCGCAGCAGTTTCCCAATCACCTTTTTCTGAAACTAGCGATTGGTCTTACCTTGCCGATTATTTATGAATCCGAAGCAGAAATTAATACCTATCGCGCACACTTTACGACTTCCCTCGCCCAATTAGTTGCGGAAACTTCCTTGGAAACGCTGCCTGAGCGCCAGCAAGCGATGCATAGCCTGAGTCGGCGGACAACTTTTTTGTTGCAATATCAAGGTAAGAACGATCGCTCGCTTCAGCAAACCTATGGCGCGTTCGTCCAGCGGGTAATGGCAGCCAACTATCCCCAATGGTCCCAGCCCCGATCGCTGCCGCCCCTTAGCCCTGGCCATCGTCTGCGGATTGGCTATATTTCCGATTGTCTGCGCTTCCATACGGTGGGTCAACTTTTTTTAGGCTGGGTCAAACATGCTGATCATCAGCAATTTGAAACCTATTGCTATCACCTCAACACAATTCAAGATCAAAATACTCAAAAGTATCGAATATACAGCACCGCTTTTCGCCATCTCCCTAATGAAATCGAAACCATCGCCCAACAAATTCTGGCAGATCAATTGCATATTCTTGTCTTTTTAGATCTGGGTATGTATCCCAAGGCAACTCAAATTGCGGGCCTGCGTTTGGCACCGATTCAATGCTTGACTTGGGGGCATCCCATCACTTCGGGTTTACCAACAATTGATTATTTTCTAACCAGTGATCTAATGGAACCGGAAGCTGGTGCTGAACATTATACGGAGCAGCTTATTCGTCTACCCAATATCAGTATTGCCTACGAAAAGCCGATTGTACCGACGATTAAAAATCCTCGTCACGAATTTGGCTTTACAGAACAGGATATAGTTTATCTATCCTGTCAATCCTTGTTTAAGTATTTGCCCCAATATGACTTTATTTTTCCCGCGATCGCGCACCAAGTCAAGCACGCTCGTTTTGCCTTTCTTTCCCACGCTAGCCAATATATTACCGATAAGTTACGCGAGCGACTGTATCGAGCCTTCAAGGAATTTAACCTAAATCATGAGGAATTTTGCATCTTTTTACCACGCTTAAACCATCAACCCTACCTGCGCTTGAATTTAGCGGCGGACATTTTCCTGGATACCTTAAGTTGGTCAGGGGGAAATACAACCCTAGAGGCGATCGCCTGTGGATTACCGGTGGTGACCTGTCCCGGTGAATTTATGCGGGGACGCCATGCCTATGGAATTTTGCGACAAATGGGGGTGACAGCCACGATCGCCCATAATGAATCTGAGTACATCGAAATTGCCGTGCGATTAGGCCAAGATCCGGCGTGGCGGGCAGAAATCTGTCAGCAAATGCAAGCGGGTCAGGCGCAATTATATGAAGATGTCACCTGTGTGCGGGCCTTAGAAGATTTCTATTGGCAAGTGACTGGATTGGCGCGGGATTAGATTGTACTGTGTTCCCGTATCACCCCAACCCAGGAGACCCCCTAGCTACGGCTCCGCCCGCAGGCTAAACACACAGGTACAGAAGATTCTCCTGCAGAGACGCTACGCGAACGAAAACAATTGTGGGGTAGGCATCCTGCCTGCCCCGGAGACAGCCGAGACGGCCATTCCACGTTCAATTTATGATCTACTGAGGCTAAGATATAATCGTAACCTTTACTCCCTACTTCCTGCTTAGACAAGAACCCTCCTGAATTATGGACTATCAAGCCTTTTTAGAACAGTTACCTTCTTTATATCTCCAATGGGGACAAGAGACCGTTGTTCCCAAGGAAGAAACCTTTCAAGCGATCTTAAATACCCTACCGGGGGAAACCAGTTGTAATATTTTGCAACTTTTGAATTGTGCAGTGGGTTACTTGGCTCCTACCGAAGTTTACTGTGAAGTGGGTCCTGTGCAGGGGATAACGCTAGTAGGTGCATTGCTCAATCATCCCGATTGTATCGCCTGGACGATCGGTGATTTTGGCACTACGGATGATCCAGAAATTGCCTTTGAAGAATTAGTCAATCAACTGGAAGAATTTGGTTTGGCTGATCAGGTTTTACTTCATAATCAAACGATCGAAAGCTTTTTTTATGAATTACGTTCATTAGCGATTACTGAAAAAATCGGAATTTATTATTATCGAGGATTATTAGACTACCGATCGCAACTACTGAGTCTTGCATTAGCCAAAGAATTTCTGGCTGATCAAGCTCTAATTATTGTTGATAACAGTAATCGAGAAGACGTTGAGCAAGCAATTATCGATTTCATACTTTTAAATCCTGAATGTCGAAATTTGCTCAATCTCAAGACAAGATCTGACAGACATTCGAGTTTTTACAATGGTATTCATCTCCTCAGTTGGGACAGTCAAAATAAGCAAGAATATGAGTTTGAAGAAATCGAACGCCAACAACAAAAATACTTCCTGGAGTATTTCAAAACAGCCAATATTCAATTTATCGAGAAAAACGATCAATTAAAACAACTCCTAAGAGAGGCAGCTTCTCTCCATTATGCAGGCCGCTGGGTAGAAGCGATCCAGAAATACCTCACGTATTTGCAGGAGAATGAGTTTGATGCGGAAGCTTGGCATGATCTGGGAATGACATTCTTTAAGTTAGGAAACTATACTGATGCCTTGCGAGCCGTATACACGTCACTCAATCTTGATGATACCTCAGGTCTCAGGTACTATAGCCTAGGTTTAATTTTACAGAATGATGACAAGAAAAGTGACGCTATCTCAGCATATTACAAGGCAATTGAGTATGATCCAATTTTGATCGATGCCTATAATAATCTCGGTAATCTTCTAATGAACCAGGGAGATCTGGTGACTGCTGAGCAGATTTATCGACAAGCTATCAATCTTCAGCCAGATCATTTTGGAACATACTTAAACTTAGGAAATGTATTATTGCATCTTAATAAGGTAGAAGATGCAGTTTCTGTCTATCAAATAGCTCTTAGATATCAACCTGATCATCCAGATATTCTCATAAATTTATTAATTGGATTGAAAGCGGTTGGTCAACCTGAAGTAGTGATAGAAACAGCCCAAGGAGCCTCCGAAAAATTTCCAGATCTACTCATCTTCAAGTTTTTTATATGGTTTACTTTGCCGATTATTTATGAATCAACACTTGAAGTTGACCTTTGGCGAAATCGCTTTACTCAAGCCTTGGAAGAATTTGCAGAAACTATTCGGCTAGATACACCAGAGGATAACCATAAGTGGGTGGCTATTTTAGATTACGGTACAACGTTCTTCTTGCAATATCAAGGTAAGAACGATCGCCATTTACAACGGCTTTATGGAGAATCTGTTCATCGGATTATGGCCGCTAACTATCCTCAATGGGTACAACCACTGCCGATGTATCCCCTGAGCAATAGCGGTCGTCTGCGGGTTGGCTATGTTTCCCATTGTCTGAAGTCCCATACTGTAGATTTCCTGTTTAGTGGCTGGGTCAAGTATGCAGATCGAGAACGCTTTGAAATATATTGCTATCACCTCGATACTGTTCAAGATCACAGGACGGAAAAGTATCGGCTCTACAGTCATGCTTTTCACCATATCCCCAATAACCTGGAAGCAGTTTGCCAGCAAATTATCAACGATCGCCTTCACATTCTGGTCTTTTTGGATCTGGGTATGTACGCATTGCCAACTCAAATCGCCGCCTTGCGCTTAGCCCCGATCCAGTGTTTGACTTGGGGCCACCCCATTACGTCGGGTTTGCCTACGATCGATTATTTTTTAACTAGTGATCTCATGGAACCGGAGGATGGTGAAAAACATTATACAGAGCAACTAGTTCGCTTGCCCAATATTAGCATTGCCTACGAAAAACCGATTATTCCCGAAGTTGAGAATCCACGTACTGAATTTGGTTTAGCTGCCCAGGATATCGTGTATCTCTCCTGTCAATCTTTGTTTAAATACTTGCCTCAATACGATTTTATTTTTCCCGCGATCGCGCAGCAGGTTAAACAAGCTCGCCTTGTTTTTATATCCTACTATAGTCAATATGTAACGAATAAATTTCGGAAACGCTTGCATCAAGCTTTTAAAGAGTTTGGCTTAAATTACGAGGAATTTTGTATATTTTCACCACCTTTAAAGCATTCAGCTTACCTGAGACTGAATCTAGCTGCCGACATTTTTTTAGATACGCTGAGTTGGTCAGGCGGACGGACAACTTTAGAGGCGATCGCGTGTGGTTTACCAGTAGTGACCTGTCCCGGTGAATTTATGCGGGGTCGCCATGCCTATGGTATCTTGCGGCAAATGGGGGTGACGGCCACGATCGCCCACAGTGAATCTGAGTACATCGAAATTGCCGTGCGGTTAGGTCAAGATCCGGCATGGCGGGCGGAAATCGGTCAGCAAATGCAAGCGGGTCAGGCGCAACTATATGAAGATATCACCAGTGTGCGGGCATTAGAGGACTTTTATTGGCAGGTAACGGGTTTGTCATCCAAGCCTCAAGCATGACCAAGGCACTAAGCACGCTAAGCAACACAAAGATCTTGGTGCCCCTGCGTGTTCTTAGTGCCTGAGCGGTGAACCTACCGCTCTACGTTCCCCCTACTCCCCAGCCCCGATCGCCGCCATCCCTAGCTTCTCGGCCCGAATCTCCGCCTCCGCCATCACCGTTGCCAACGATTCCAACAACTCACCAGGATGCTTTTCCAACACCCGTGTCGAGAGAGAAACCCGACCTTTCCACTCATCCAAATCAACAATAACGGCCTTGATCGTTTGCCCAATTTCAAACAGAACGGGCAAGGAAGCAATATAGGTTTGACTGATTTGTTTAATGTGCAGCAGGGCTGTGGTACCCCCAATATCCACAAACAGCCCATAGGGTTTGATACTGACGATCGTGCCCTCCACCAACTGGCCGATCGCCAGCCGACTGATATTGGCTGATCGCGAAGCCAGCCGTTCCGACAAAACCAATTTTTTCGCGTCTGGGTCCACGGTTAAAAAGGTCACAGCCAGACGCTGGCCCACCAGGGTTTCCAACTCATCCCGCATACTCAGGTGTGAACGGGGGATAAACCCCCGCAAGCCTTGAGCATCCACAATCAGGCCACCCTTATTGGTACCTGTTACCTGTACCGTCAGGGTTTGGTTACTCGCTTGTAGCTCTAGCAGGCTGTCCCAGGCTTGCTTCAGGGCCAGTTGGCGCAGGGATAGCATCACCTGACCATCGGCATTTTGCTCCCGCACGATGAGGAACTCCCGCTCTTCCTGGATCGGCAGGAGTTGGGTTAAGTCCGCTGTGGCACTGAGGGACGCTTCCTGCCGAGGCAAAAAGGCCAGAGACTTTGCCCCAATATCAATGTAAACGCCATCCGGCTCGTGGCTATAGACTTTGCCCCGAATGCTTTGCCCCCTCTGGAACTGGTAGTCGTGTTGCTCTAGGGCCTTCGCAAAGTCTTCCATCGAAAACTCGGCAACAGTGGACTGGGGGCGGGGTGATTTGGAACTCATGATCTGTCAATAAAACGTGCGAATAAACGAACTCACTAAGCGAGCAGGCAGGGAGTGGTCACCCTGGGTCTCAATCCTGTTCCTTCAGCATAGTCAGGACTTGCCCACTTTGCACAGACAACCTGGGCGATCGCGCCTCAGGTACGCTCACCAAACCCCAAATAGCCCCTGGGAGTAATGAGCCAATCCCCGTGGCGGCGGGTGCTTTGGTTCCCAATCAGCACCACGGTTAGCATATCGATCGCCGACTCAAGCATTTGGCCCAGGGTCGTCAGGGTAATCTGTTCATCCGCACGGTAGGCCGCCCGGACAAGGGCAACCGGGGTATCGGGAGCACGGTAGGCAAGGAAAATCGCCTGGGCCTGCTGGATTTGTTCGGTGCGGGCCTGCGATCGCGGATTGTAGAGCGCAGTGACAAAATCCGCCTGCGCCGCCGCTTGGAGGCGTTTTTCAATGACCGGCCAGGGCGTCAACAAATCACTGAGGCTAATTGCACAAAAGTCATGCATCAGGGGGGCACCCACCCGCGCCGCTGCCGCTTGCATCGCGGTAATCCCTGGAAAAACCTGCACAGCAGGCCGTTGGCCATCCCACCCCTGACGCCCCAATTCCTCCAGGACCAAGCCCGCCATCCCATAAATGCCACAGTCGCCCGAAGAGACCACCGCCACCGATAACCCCCAGTTAGCCAGCGCGATCGCCCGTTCGGCCCGCTGCCGTTCTTGGGTAATGGGCATCGATTCGATCAGTTGGCCCGATCGCAGGCAGGGGCGAATCAGGTCGATATAGAGGGAATAGCCGATCACCGCATCGGCAGCACTCAGGGCGGCTTGGGCGGCGGGGGTAATTTGCGCCAACTGGCCCGGGCCCGTCCCCACCAACCAGAGTTGGCCCGATCGCCCCGTATATTCGACATTGGCTTGGGCGATCGCGACGGTGACAGCTCCCGGTTGACCCGGCAGGCGCACAATCTGTTTGGAAACCCGCAGACAGGGGGACGGAGCAGCTCCCAGTACACGGTCTACCTGGGCTGCCGCTAACAGGGCCGCCGCCTCGGCCACACTGGGGGTTGCCACCACCGCCGCCACAATGTCCGAAGGGGTTGGTACCGGCACCGATCGCAATTGTTCTGCCGTGAAGCAGATTAGGGGTAGATCGCGATCGCGGCAGAAGGCCAGCAATCCCGCCTCATCGGCCTTGCGATCGATCGTGGCAATACCCGCGATCGCCGCTGGCGCTAAGCCTTGGCTGGCGAGGGCAGTGGTCACGGCTGTGGCAATCACCGCTGGGGCTGTCCCGCGTTCGCAACCCAGCCCAACCCACAGGACACGGGGATACCACTGCACCTGGGGACCTGTCACAATCGGGGCGGTTGGCTCCGGTATCCGGACCTGGGCGCTAATCCACACCTGGGGCAGTTGGGCCGCCGAGTCTGCCCCTAATCCCTCTGTTGTTGAGGCCACTGGCTCTTGTGCCCCTGGGTCTACTGGGGTGGGGGGCGCTGGTGGGACAACTGGGGGCACCGTAACGTGGCGGATGGGGGCTGCCGGACCAATCGTGGCCTGCCACAGGGCTGCACCTGCGGTTTGGATGACCTGCACTGTTTCCCCACGGGCGATCGCGGCACTCACCGCTGTCCACTCCCCCGGCCCCCGTCGCCACCCAAAGGGGATACCCCAGGTATCAACAGCCGGCTGCTGACGGTGGTGGGCCGCCCCAGTCAGGATTGGCGTTGCACCCAGATAACGAGCGACCACTTGAGCCAGACGATCGGCCCCGCCCTGGTGCCCCCCGCACAGGCTAATGACCACCTGGGCGGCTTCATCCACCACGACGATCGCCGGATCGGTCGCCTTATTCGCCAACAACGGCGCAATCAAACGCACAACCGCCCCCGTCGCCAGACAGCCAATCAGACCGCGATGATTGGCCCAGAGTTGGCCCATGTGATCCCGTAGGGGTCCCGTATAGGGGCGTAGGTGCGATCGCTCGACGGTATCCGGCAGGCCAGCCGCGATCGCGCTGGGTATCCATAACGGTAAATATTCGTTCGCCAGGGGTAGCAGGGTGTTGACACCCGTGGGGGTCACCGCGATCGCGGCTAAGGGTTGAAAGGACTCAAACAAGATCTTCGCGGCTGGGGATGGGCTGATTGGCATAAACAGTAGGTATAGCCCGCTTCGATGACGGTCGGCAAGACAAAAAAAGACAAGCGTCTGGCGGTCTACAGGCGCTCGCAACCATAACGCGATTGGAATTCTGGGTAAACGGGGAGGAGATTGATGGCCATGCTATCGCAATCTCAGGTGATTTATGGGCATTTGGATAGATTTTCTCTGATTGCTGTGGGCGAAACTGTCTATAATGACTTGTTAACATGGAACTGTAAACATATTTATTGTCAACGCTCAAATTCAGACGAAGTTGGCAGAAATTAGTCTGAATTTGGGATACGAGTTATCCATAATTTGTACTCCTTACGAACTACTCCTTACGAACTCTTAGGAGATTATAAACTTGAGCAGGAGAACTGAGTACTAATGTCCTGTTACGTTGATGCTGAACCCTATCCCTATCCCTACAATGGTGACCTGCGGCCCGCCAACACGGCCCTGATCATTATTGATATGCAAACCGACTTTTGCGGCCCCGGTGGCTATGTCGATAAGATGGGGTATGACCTATCCCTGACACGGGCACCGATCGCGCCGATCCAAAAACTACTCACCGTGATGCGATCGCGCGGCTACTGCATCCTCCATACCCGCGAAGGGCATCGGCCTGACCTGTCGGACCTGCCGGAAAATAAACGGTGGCGATCGCAACGCATTGGCGCTGGCATTGGCGATCCGGGACCCTGTGGCCGTATCCTCGTGCGGGGGGAACCGGGTTGGGAAATTATCCCCGAATTGGCTCCGCTGCCGGGTGAAGTCGTGATTGATAAACCGGGGAAGGGATCGTTCTATGCCACGGATTTAGACCTAATCCTGAAACTGCGGGGGATTCAAAACCTGATTCTGAGCGGGATTACCACTGACGTGTGTGTGCATACGACCATGCGGGATGCCAACGATCGCGGCTACGAGTGCCTGATGCTATCGGATTGTACGGGGGCAACCGACTATAACAACTACCTAGCCGCCTTACAGATGATCAAAATGCAGGGCGGGGTCTTTGGGGCGGTGGCTACCTCGGCGGCACTCTTGGCGGCAATTCAAGCCCTAGACTAAACCCGAACACGCAGGGTTGGGCGCAGGGTTTTAGGCCCCTCTCCCCCAGGGGGAGGGGGCTATTGAACGCACACTAGCTGAGGGTGGCCTTGAGGGTAAAGGGGCCAGTGCCCCGGTAGGAGCGGACCATCAGGTAATACACCCCTGGCTCGATCGCCTCGACCTTGATCTGCTCATCCGCTGAACTGGTATAGCCCCGGTAGTCAAAATCCCGGAGGGTGGGTTTTGCCCCCTTGCGGACGAAAATATCAAAATCTGCACCAGCAGGCCCCTTGAGATCCAGCGTTAACGTTGGGTTGATTTTCAGTTGGAACATCGCACTTTCACCCACCTTCGCCAGACTCCCCGTGAGTTGATCCCCCGGCTTGAGTTCACGCACATCCCGTTGCTCCTGGGATTGTAGGAAAGCGAGGGCATTGACCAACCCAAAACCGTGGGCGTAGTCAAACCCCAAACTCCCCAGATCATCCGCAGTGCGGCGCAGGAGTTGGCGTAACTGGGCGGGGGAAAGCTGGGCCGGGGGAAAGGCGGTGCGCAGGGCGGCCACCACCCCGGCCACTACGGGACAGGCCGCAGAGGTCCCCCCATCGGCGGCATATACCCCCGACCCGGCGAAATGGGTATAGCCGCAGAGATCAGGTTTTTCCGTGGCTAAGCGGCCTGGTCCCTGGCTGGAGTAGCCCACGCGCACCTTATCAAGGGAGACCCCCGCGATCGTCAACACACTGGGATGGGAGTTGGCCCCGTAGAGGGTGCGGCTCGTTACACCCTGGCAGCGACTATCGGGACACTCGGCCCCGCAGTTGCCCGCCGCGAATAGGATGTCGGCCCCCGCATCCGCCAAACTTTCCACCACAATATTGAAAGGATGGTTGGGGTTATCACTATAGTTACCGGGGTGATTGGCCGGGAAATCCCAGGAAGGGTGAAACATCCCCCAACTGTTATTGACCACTAGGGCAGGCTTATTGGCCCCGGCGGCAGTCAGCAATTGCAGTAGTTGGCTATAGGCTTTGACGGCATCACTGAGGAAACCATCCATAACGGTACTCCCCCCCGCCCGTGAGGTAAGGAGGGCATAGTCCAGCAGGGTGCAGTTGGGAGCCGCAATGCAGGCATCAAAGGCACACATGGTGCCATGATCCACCGGCATATTGCCAAGGGGTAGGTTGGGAATCGGTGCCCAGCTCTTGCTGGCATCAAACTTGGGATTCAGCCCCCGGCTACGCAAGTAATTGATATTGATGCCCGTATCCACGATCGCAACCCACACATTCGAGCCATCCATCCCCCGTGCCCGCAGTTGGGCTACCCCCAGGGCTGTGGCCACCCCCCCGTGATTGCCCATCGGGGCATCCCCCGGACAGATACGGAAGTGGCTAATGCGGGGATCGGCAAACACCCCCACAATGTTGTCATCACGATCCGCTGCCGTTATGAGGCGATCAAGGGCTGCCTGATCGGGTACCTCCCCCCGGACAAGATAGGTTGAGGCTTCGGGGGCTGTATTAAAGCTATACAGGCGACCGACTTCCGTAATGCCCACCTGGGTACGGGGTTGCCGCGCAGGAATCGGCACGGGCGCAAAGCGGACATCCGGAGCCAAACCGGGCAGGGGGCTACTGGGGAGAGCCGCAGCCGTAAAACCAGTGGTCGTCCGGGCTGCCGTTGCCAATTGCGGCTGGTAGCGCATCTGAATCAGTACACGCATGGAAGGCTCCAGGGCTAGGGGGAATCGATCGCTTGAATAGTGACATCGCCGTGGACACCTTTGACTTCCGGATGTTGGGCCATCAGTTGCTCAGCATCCAGCGCACCGACCACCCGCACAACGTAAAGGGATCGCTGGGGGCTAATAAGGACTAAACCGTAATCCGCATCGATCGTCACACCCTGTAAACCAGACAGTTGTTGCACATAGGCCAGGGTATTGTGGGGGGATTCCAGTTGGAGCGTGACCAGGGTTGTGGGCGTGGGTGACATGGCAGTAACAGCCTCCACGGCAAGGAAGAGCAGGGTAGCCTCAGGTGAGCATATCCACCTTAACAAACTTGTGGGATGAGGGGGCACTCTCCCCACGGTCAGGGGACAGCACAAAAAGTTAGCCATGCTTGCGGAACGACCGGGACTCGGTGTGTAGATCCCTGTGACAAGTTCAGAACCCTGACAGGCCAATGGGTTGGATGCTTAGGGGCAGCAGGTTTGGGAACGGTCACCATTTGTTGTTTTTCATTATTGAGTGGATGGTTTCATGGGGGCGCTATGACCGAGCAACCAAGATATCAACAAGACCTGCGCTCAGCGGCTGAGCAAGATTTGCTGAGTGCGCTCTGGCAATCGGACGCCCAATGCTATCCCTGGGACCTGACCCCAGATCTGGCATCCCGCTATTTCGACCCGGTAGAGGCTGAGGCCAATCTCGATGCCTGGGAACCCACACCTGCCCAAAGCCAGGGCTTCTACCGCCATCTGGATCACCTGTGGTTGACGGTGACTGCGGGGGCAACCCCAGCCCCAACCGCTGCCAGCCTCCTCAGCCGTTTACGCGATCGCTTCGCGGGCAAAATTCCCCCAGACTTGCTGACAACGATCGCCCAACGTGCCCAGCAAACCCTACAGGACACACTAGCAACGGGTATTGCACCGGCCCAATCCCGGTTAGACCAATTGGTGTACTGCGTACAGGCGCTCTTACCTACCTGGGGCGAAGAGGATCTGCAAGTCCTGGCCCGACCCCTGGCCTATGCCATGCGGGGGGTTGACCAGCAATCCGCCACCGATCGCCTCCTGGAAACGGTACGCCCGATCGCGTGGGAAGCCCTCTCGGAAATTGAACAGGCCCGTCTCAGCCTGACCATTGCTGACTACGCGCTGAAAACCCTGGCCGTCACCACTATCACAGATGACGAATAACGGGTCAGCCTGACGATTTTGCTGGCGGCAACAGCACCGTGCTACCAGCCGATTTCTTGCCCATTCCCCCCCAGCCCCCAGCGGGTC
>NZ_JBRCAD010000008.1:0-7500 GCF_053493415.1 Trichothermofontia sp.
ACAAAGCTGCTTCAAGATCAATTTGACAAGCTTCGGGAATGAGGCTATCATAGAACATCATTTTTTATTTGTTAGAGGACAGAATACTGCATTCTGTCCCTTTTTTCCATCGCTTAACCTAACTTTCAACACTTCTGAGTACCACCATGTTTCCAACGATCGCCACTGGGCACGCGATAAAACTTATCAAAAATATAGGGTAATTCAGTCTTGGGAATTTCACTGCCTGTATTAATCACGGCAATTTTAATAGTATCCAGTGTTGTGGATAACTGCACTTTAATTTGTCCCTCCGGTGGGGTATATTTACACGCATTGTTGATTAATTCTGAAATAGTCCGCTCCAAGATTTGCGGATCAGATATCACAACTGGAATGTCTTTCCCTAGGTCAAGTTGTAAGGTTTGCTGCTGTCGATTAACCCGCTCCTGGAAGTTGGCAACCCACTGGGACAAGCATAGTTCTAAATCGATTGGTACTAGGGTGGGCAATGCGGTTCCCGCTTCTAAACGTGCCAGATCGAGTAAATCATTGACGAGGTTAAGTTCTTGGTGATACTGCGCCTGCATAATGTCTAAATACTGGAGGGCACGATCGGGCTTAATGCGTAAGGTTTCTGCCTGATCGCTGAATAGTCCGGGTTGTTGTAAAAAGAGTTGCAACATTTTTAAGGCACTATTCATATTGGCAAGGGGAGTGCGTAACTCGTGGGAGACTGTACTTAAAAAGTCATCCTTGAGTTGGTTGAGTCGTTCTAACTCCTGAACTTGGGTTTGAGATGCCTGGTAAAGCCGTGCCTGCCGAAGGGCGATCGCGCACTGGTTAGCCACTTGTTGCACAAGGCGAATTTCTGGCTCAGTAAAGCCATAGTTCGGTTCATTAATAACCCATAAATCCCCCAAAACTCCCTGGTCATTTTGCATCGGACAGGCCAGAGTGGCAACTCGTCCCCGCTGTGGGTAGGGGGATAAACTACAGTACTGAAAATATTGTCCTGCTAACAGTTGACGATATCCAATCGGAAAATTTTGCATCCGCATGGTGTAGTTACGGAAGGGTTTGGCAAAGGTCGTGTATTCATATTTAATAGTAGATGTTTGGGCCTCCAGATCGTATAAGGCCGTATTACAGCCCCGCGCCCCCAGGGCTAGAGCTAGGGCTTCAACCGCCGTTTGTAGGATTTTAGCCTCGTCTAAACTATCACGGACTTGATCTGTAATCTGCTTCAACGTCGCTTCAAACTCAAAGGCTTGCTGTAATTGCTGGGTTCGCTCCTGTACCTCTGCTTCCAAATGTACATTAAATTGTTGGACGGTTTGATAAAGTTCTGATTGTTTAATAACGAGCGCAATTTGGTCTGCTAATTGGACCAGGAGTTCAATTTCCGTAGTGTGCCACTGGCGCGGCTTGGCACACTGGTGTACAACTAACACCCCCCACAATGTATTGCTTGACGGAGCTGCCGCTGATGGCATCAAGATCGGAACAATTAACTTGCTCCGCACAGCCCATTGGGCTAAAAGTTCAACCCAACAAGGACTAAGCTCCAGATCCGGAGCATGGATATCGGCGATCGCGTGGACTCGGCCTTGGCGGTATAAATCCTGATAATCCGCCGGAAAAACACTTGCGGCAAAAGACTCACCCAAGATCTGGGGATAGTCAGGAATGACGGCTTCGGCAATGACAGTCCCACTGCCATCCATCCTGAGTTGATAAATGAGGGCACGATCGGCCTGGAGGAGTCGCTGAATTTCCGTGACCGTCGTATGCAAAACCTCCGGCAGGTCTAGGGATTGTCGAATATGCTGGGTAATCGTGGCGATCAGACGCTCATGCTCAATCCGTTTTTGGAGGGCTTGTTCCGCCTGTTTGCGATCGCTCACATCAACCCCAATACCCCAAGCAAACCAGCCACGAATTGGAAATTCTTCAGAGAGATTAGACCAGGAAATTGTCTTTTTCTGGCCATTTTTACAGGTAATTTCCCACTCCCAATTGCGATAATTATTGCCACGCTCTCGCCAGAGCCTCATCATGCTTTCTCTGTAGTTGGTATCTGGATAAAGCCATGTAAATGCCTCAGGATTATGGAGCATTTCCTGAGCGCTATAGCCAGTCACCCGCTCACACTCTTGGTTCCAGACAATTAATTGCCCATTGTCATCTAGAGCATCTAACATAACGGGCATATGATCGAGGATATGACGCAGACATTCTTCACGCTTCTGTAGGGCTAACTCAGCTTGCTTAAGGTCAGTAACATTACAGGCAACTACGAGGACTGTAGCGACCGCACCATCGGCTGCAAACTCTGGGACTAATCGGGCTGACCAGTATTGGGGCTTGCCTTCGTGTGTAAAGGTATACTCTATTTGTTGCTCTTGCTGGGTTGTGAAGACCCGATCGATACTCGTGTTCCAGGTCGTCAGAAAATTGACTGGCAATGACAATTCTTCGCTAGTTCTGTTGATCAATTCAGTTACTTTAATTGGCAATATTTTTTCAATATAGGAATTAATATAGAGAAACTCATATCGAGGGTTACTGTGAGATTGATCTGAAAGCTGTGGTGCGAGGCGAGCAACAATATGAGGGATATTTTCTAACAATGATTTAAGATCTTGATTTTGACGTAGGTAGGGCTGTTCGCTTTCTGTGTGATCGTCACCGTCTTCTCTCGTGGTTTGGGGGCAGGCGGGCGGATTGAGTGGGGCGAGCATTTGTGCCCAAGCATGACTGAGGGCGTTAATTTCTGTAATGGCACTGCTCGGATAAATACGCTGCTTATCCCTGCCAAGACCACCGTGACTGGATACGACGTAACTGGCTTGAATCAGTTGGCGCAAGGGAGCAGCGAGATGGTGACTGAGCCAGACCCCTAACGCACCCGTAGCAAGAACCGTGACTAGGCTGGCCACCCCAAGGTGGATGCGGCAGTTAGCAATCTGGGCCTGGAAAAGGGCAGCGGCGAGGCGATCGGTCTCTGGCAATTGCAACTGGGCCAAGGTGGCTTGGATCGCCTGCTGGTGAATATGCCAAGCCAACCCTTCCAATAACGCAACCAGCCCTAGCGATAGCAGGATAAACGGAACCGTCAGCACCACTTTAAGGGGTAGTCGTCCCACGAGTCGTAGGAGCCACGCTTGCAACCTAGTACCCAATTGCAGCCGGTGTTGCCGAACAGACACAACCACGATCCTTCCAATGCAATGGTGACTTCAGCCCCCACGCCACGATCCGTAACGCAGACTCTTATAGAATAACCCGTGATTTTCCGGGCTACCGCAGTTCCTAGCGAGTATCTCCCCTCAGACGTCCATCTCAAATACGCGTGAGGTTGCTCCCCGCTGCCTGAACGGGTTCACCCAACCGGGTGAGCTATCACAACCGTCTTGGGGGGCGTCATCCCCCCACCTCCCCAGCCACACTAAACCTAGACACGCCAGATAGACCAACCGTGGTTATCGACCTGCAAGGGGGTCATTATGAAACACCAACACCTCGCTGCCCTGACCCTTTCAAGCCTACTCCTACTAGGGGGGACAACCGCTGCCCGCGCCGAGCAACTGGCCGCCCGCCCTGCCCTGAGTCCTATGCCCACACCGACAGCCACAGGCGTTCTGGAAGGGTCCCTGGGTTATCCCAGCGATCTGATCCCACGCTTGGTCGTCTGTGCGGAAAATATCGCCAGCGGCGATCGCTACTGTACCGACACCCGCCTTGAGGCCGATCGCTATACCCACGGGGTGGGATATCGCCTGAGCGTTCCAGTCGGGACCTATCACGTGTTTGCCTGGGAAGGCCAGATGCACGCCTACTACTCACCTGCGGTCGCCTGTGGGCTGAAACTGGAATGCACGGATCACCAACCGCTGCCGGTTACAGTCCTGGCGGGGCAAACGACGGGTGGCATTGACCCGATCGACTGGTTTGGGAATCTGCCCAGCCCGATCGCCGATCAGTCCTTCCCGATCCTCCCCCTGCTCAGCCAGGAGCCGTAACATGAAGGGGAAATTAGTCCATATCGATCGCAACGACAACCACCGTAATGTTATCGCGCCCGCCATTCTCCTTCGCGGCCTCCACTAGGGCTTGGGTAACCTTTTCGCACGATCGAATACTTTTCAAGTGGTGGGCAATCATCGTATCCGGCAACTCTTCCGTCAAACCATCGCTGCACAGTAACAGCCGATCGCCCGGTTGTAGCTCCAGGGCATTGATATCAATTTGCCGTAAATCCGCCCGTCCTAAACATTGGGACAGCACATGTCGCCAGGGATGGGTTCGCGCCTGGGCCGGGGTAATAGTCCCCACCCGCAAGGCCCGTGCCACCCAGGTGTGATCCTCCGTTAACTGTTCCAACCTGGCCCCGCGCAGTCGGTAAAGCCGCGAATCCCCAATGTGGGCACACCAGACCTCATCCCCCCGAAAAATCAAGGTCAGTGCCGTGGTCCCCATATCCGCCCGCTCCGGATGTTCCCGTTGATCTTGCAAAATTGCCCGATTCGCCTTCAAAAAAGCGGCCTTCAGCAACATATAGGAAGACTCAGGCGACTGCCAATGCTCCTCCAGATATTCGCGGATAATATCGATCGCCAGCCGGCTGGCCTCCTGTCCCCCCGCATGCCCCCCCATACCATCCGCCACAATAAAATAGCGGCCTGTTGGGTCATCCACGTAGAAAGCATCCTGATTCACCGATCGCAGAACCCCAACATCGGTTAATCCGGCAAAGACAAGCTTCAGGGGAAGGGAAGTAGACTCAGACACGGTGGCTCACTGGCTTGATTGAGGAATTTACATCATACGTTCCAACCGATCCAACCGCAGCAGCAACCGGATCAGCGCCACCGCCGCCGCAATCGCCGCGATTGCAGGCAACAGGGCTAACCAGACGTATTGATTCACCAATAGGATAGTCGCAGATAGGGTGAATGCGCCAATCAGTAACGTGTAGTTCGTCCCCAGATAAACATTGCTTAAGCGTCGCAACATGCGATCGGTTTCCGTCGATCGTACCCGCACTCGGATATCGCCCCGTTCGAGCTTATCAAGGGTTTCTTCAATGCGGCGGGGGAGGCCCAAGGCCGTATTACTCACCTGGGCGGCCTGCCGTCCTAACTCGTTAAATAAGCTATTGGTGGGACTGCTATTGTTGCCATCAGCCATAAGTTTCATTGCAAAGGGTTTTGCAACCTCCATAAAATTAAAATCCGGATCAAGTCCCTTGCCTACCCCCACCAGGGTCGAAAAAGCCCGCATGACAAAGGTAAACGTTGCGGGGAAGCGGAAGGGCTGATCGTAGGCAATTTCGTATAGATCATCAATAATCTCATCCACCGACTGGTTCTCAAAAGGCTGATCCATGAAGTGATCGAGCATATACTGCACCGAGCGCCGTACCGGCCCCATATCGTCTACAGGGGCTAAGGCTCCTAACTCAATCAGCGATACAACGACGCGATCGCCATCCTTCTGGGCAATGCCGAACAGCGTATCCATAAGCTTTTCGCGCACATCGGTGCGAATTCGGCCCATCATGCCAAAGTCATAAAAAATCAGGGCACCGTCTGGATCGACCGCCAAATTACCGGGGTGAGGATCGGCATGGAAAAAGCCATTGGTCAACAGTTGATGGAGATAGGCTTTCGCCCCCAGTTGGGCAAGGCGGGTGCGATCGAGTCCTGCTGCCTCTAGGGCTTCGTAGTGGCTGATTTTAATCCCTGGGACATACTCCAGGGTGAGGACTTGGGGGGAGGTATAGCGCCAAAACACGCGGGGAACCCGCACCCAGTCAACCCCCCGGAAATTACGCCGAAAGGTATCCGCATTGCGCCCCTCATTCAGGTAGTCAATTTCCTCCCAGAGAATACGGCAACATTCCTCGTAGATCCCCAGCCAGTCCCGCCCGCGTCCCCAGTCAGGATGATTCTGGAAATAGCGAGCGATGCCCTTGAGAATTTGGAGGTCGATCGTAAACAGTTGCCGCAACCCTGGCCGCTGCACCTTGATCACCACCTCCTCGCCGGAATGGAGTTGGGCCTTGTGGACTTGGCCCAAGCTGGCAGCCGCAATGGGAATCGGATCAAAATTGCGGAATAATGCCTGAATCGATTTGCCCAGATCATGCTCGATAATGGCCTCTACCTGCTCGTAGCTGAAGGCAGGGACCTGATCTTGTAACTTGGCCAACTCATCGACATATTCATTGGGGAAGAGATCGGCACGGGTGGAAAATAGCTGCCCCACCTTAATAAAGGTGGGTCCCAAGTCTAGTAGCGACTCTCGTACCCAGACAGCCTGCCGTTGGCGGCGGCGACGTTGCTTCTCCTCCGTGACCCCACCGGGATAGCTCCAGGGTTTGTTGTTGAGCCACAGTCCCCCCAGGAACTTCAGCACAAAGGCCCAAATATCGACAAACCGCCGTTGCTGTGAATATCGCGCCCGGTTCCAACGGTAGTTGCGGCCCCCTGACACCTTCTCCCGACGCCCACGATTCCCGGCGGTTTCCCGATGCGCATCCCGCCCACTGCCAGCCTGGGGAAACGATTGAATCTGATTATCGGCCTCAGAAAGCACAGACACTCGGTTTCCTAATTGTGTAATGTTTGCCTATTGCCAATAACGGGAGCGATCCCACTGTGACGAGCTTATGCGGAGAACGCGAGCGTTGGGGCAGTGGCCCCGTGCACCGCAGGGACTCAATCGCTGACGGCGAACACGATCGCACCCAGTCTCTTGCCCGTACAGCCCTTGCCTATCCCTACCCGACCGGGAGTGTTCGAGGGTCAAGGCGTCCAGGCACATTGGGGCTAGCGTCCACCCCACGCCCTAGACCAGCCCCTGCGACGTTACCCCGCCCCCGCCGCCGGTGAGCCAGCCTAGTGAGTCTGACGGTATTGCTGCAACGCCGAGCGTACCTGGGCAACTTCTGCCCGCAGATCATCGATCGTCGTTTGGAGGTCCGATGCAACCCCGGTTGCCCCCATTGTCTCGGAGCGAGATCGTCCCTGAAGGGCAAGATCTTCCTCACGTTGCGCCCGCTCCAGGACCTCATCGGTTAATTGGCGCAAACGTTCGCGTTGCTCCGCGTCAAACTTACCCAGGTTGCTGATCGCATCGGTTAGCGTCGCCTCGACCTGCTCGGCGATCGTCTCGGCGATCGCCCGCCCCACAAAGAACGCGTGAATGAGGGAACTGCTCATGCAAAGTTTTATAACAACATTTCGTATCAAATTATAACGTTTTTATTGAGCATCCCGGCGATCGCTTAGGAAAGTTCCTCCTGGGGAGTCTGGCGCGATTCTGGCAGCGGGACTGCCGGGGCCGGGGCTTCTTGGCCAGCCGTATTCGGCACAGACAGGGGTTCTGGGGCCGGGAAGGCAGGTTCGCCGCCCGCAGGGGATGGTTCACCGTCGGCAGGTGCTGGTGCCGCCGCCGGGACACTGGGTGACGGGGCGGATTCTGACAAGGGCGGCACGGCGGGGGATGGAAAAC